>NZ_CATQFT010000004.1:0-30524 GCF_958267405.1 Neisseria maigaei
AATAACAAGGGAAGACTTACTCGTGGCTGCAACCCTACTAGCTCAAAATTTATTCACACATGGTTACGCTTTGGGGAAATTATGAGGGGATCTCTCAGAACCTTATGTCGGCGCGCGTTTGGGACTGAACCGATTGACCTTAAAAGATGGAGACGGAAAATACAGTAAAACCAAAGCAAGCATCGGCGCATTGGGCGGTGTCGGCTTTGAAGTCGCACCCAACGTTACTTTGGATTTGGGCTACCGCTTCAATTATTTGGGCAAATTTGACGATACAAGGGTATTTGCCAACGAATATACCGCCGGCGTCCGCGTAAAATTCTAACCCCCGAAACCGGCATCCGCCGGCAAGCCGACCGCCGCCATTGCGGCGGTTTCTTTTTCCTGCTTTCCACCTGCGGCAGGGCTTGTGCAAAAACAGCCTGTTTGCGAAATCCGACGCATAAAACGGTTATCCCCGAATTGCGGGATTGATTTATCTTAAATCATTCTGAAACCCCGTCATCCCCTTGATGTCCGCAACCTTTCGTCATTCCCGTGGAAACGGAAATCCGGAACCTCAAACTTTCAGATAATCTTTGAATATTGCCGTTTCCCGAAGGTTTAGATTCCCGCCTGCGCGGGAATGACGGGTTTTTATGATCTTTAGAAACTGCCGTTGCCCGAGCACGGGAATGACGGCGGCGGGGGCGATGCCGTCTGAAGCCCGACAAGGCATTTGATGCCATCGAAGCGGTGGGCTGAAGCCCACCCTACAGCACTGCCCTATGCTGCAAGCCTTGGCGGTTGCGCGTTCAAAGCGGAGGCTGCCGGGGTGTTCGATAGGGACGGGATACGCCAAAAAATGTCCAATCGGCGGACACTTTGATATATCTCACCCCGCCAAAGGGGTGCAATACTTTTTTTAATTCTAAAAAAATAGAAAAATCAGGATGCTTGTTCATCTTGGAAACGGCATCGGACATAAAGCCTGCATCACTTATGCGGCTGCAACGGCTTCCGCAAAATATGTGGCGCGCGTCCTCATCGGCGCAAATACAAACCCGTCCCACCGCCTTCAGACGGCATCGCCCTCCCCGCCCCTGTTGCGCGACAACCAGCCGGCGGCAAAAGTGGCGGCGATGACGACAAACACGCCCAAAGCGGACACGGGCGACAGGTGTTCGCCCAAAATCAAAACCGCCAACAACACGCCGACCACGGGTTCGAGCGAAATCAGCAGTCCCGACACGTTAGCAGGAACACGGCTCATCCCCTTGTTCCACAGCCAATAGGCGTACCAGCTGCACCCCACGCCCAAATACAGCAGCGACACCACGCCCTGCCAACTCCAATGCACCGTATAACTCTGCGCCAAAGCAAGCGAAAACGGCAGGCACATCAGCGATGCGGCGGCAATGGAAACAGATGTGAATGCCGGTGCGCCGATACGGGCCACCAGCCTTTGCGTCGGACGCATAGCGGCACAAAAGCCCGCGCCCGCCAACAACACCAGCAGGCAGCCGAACCATCCGACTTCGCCGCCCTCTTCCGCACCGCCCGCCATCAGCAGCGCGACACCGGCAAATGCCGCCGCGCCGCATATCCAGTGGTAGGCACGCGCTTTGTCGTTGAAAAAGAAGTGTCCGACAAACACCATCAGCAGCGGCTCGAGTCCGACGATGGTCGATGCGCTGGCGGCAGACGTATATTTTAGTCCGACAAACTGCAGCATCAGGGTCAGCACATAGTTGACAAACGCCGCAATCAGCAGGGGCTTCCATTCCTCGCGCGGAATCTTGCCGATATGCCGGCGGCAGGCGGGCAGCACCAAAAGCGCGGCAATCAGCAGGCGCGCGCCGACCATCAGTGCGGGATCGATGCCGCCATAGGCATATTTGGCGGCAATAAACGAGCTGCTCCAGATAATCAGGGCAAGGATTTGGTAAAACATATGAGTGATAAAGTCGGATGGTTATACAAAAAGTAAAAAGGCTGTTGCCCCGCCTGATAAAACAGATATTTCATCGCCGGCAATGCCGTCTGAACGCTTCAGACGGCATCCAAAACCCGGTGTTTCAGGGCGGGCAGGCGGCTGCGGACGCTGTTCAGGCGGTTGGCATCGATGTCTGCCGTAACGATGCCTTCGCCTTCGGGCAATACGTCCAACACGTCGCCCCACGGATCGACAATCATACTGTGTCCGAATGTGCGCCTGCCGTTTTCGTGCAGTCCGCCCTGAGCCGCCGCCACGACGTAACATTGGTTTTCGACGGCACGCGTACGTAAAAGCAGCTCCCAATGCGCCTTGCCCGTCGTGTGCGTAAACGCAGCGGGCAACATCAATACGTCAAACGGCAGCTGGCGGCGGAAAAATTCGGGAAAACGCAAGTCGTAACAGATGCCTGCCGCCACGGATACGCCGTCCGCCGACAGATGCGGCACATCCCCGCCCGCGCGGATGGTATCGGCTTCGGCATAGCGTTCGCCCAAACCGGAAAAACCGAAGAGGTGCATTTTGTGGTACAGCCCCGTCCGTTTGCCATCGCTTCCGTACACCAATAAAGTATTCATGACCCTGCACGCTTCGGGGCTTTGCAGCGGCACGGTTCCGCCGAACAGCACCACGCCGCATTCTTTCGCCGTTTCCGCCAATGCCGTCTGAAAACGTCCGCCACCCAAAGGCTCGGCAAGCGCGAGTTTGTCGGTATCGTTTGCGCCCATCAGTACCCAATATTCGGGCAGCAGCACCCAATCCGTACCCTGCTCCGCCGCCCGTGCGACCAAGCGTTTCATAGCGGCGACGTTGGCTTCAGGCGACACGCCCGACACCATCTGCACGGCGGCAACTCTGATTTTGTCCATTTCTTCTCCTTTTTCCTGCCGACCTTGCGGCATATTCCGCCGATAGGCTACCATGACGGCACTTTGCGAAAACCGTTTACACAAATGCCCATTTTGAACCATATTGCCCTCATCGGTGTAGGTCTGATCGGCGGTTCGTTCGTTCTCGACCTCAAAAGGCAGGGACTCGTCCGCACCGTTACCGGTATCGACACCGACCGCGACAACCTCGAACGTGCATTGGAACGCGGCGTGATTGACCGTGCGTCCGTTGCCATCGACGCGGACAGCATCGGCAGCGCGGATTTGGTGCTGATTGCCACGCCCGTCGCCACCGTTCCTGCCATTTTGACCGCGCTGCGCCCCGTTTTGCCGGAACACACTTGGATTTCCGATGTCGGCAGCACCAAATCTTCGGTCATCGAAGCCTTCCGCCGCTGTCTGCCCGACCGCCTGCACCACTGCATCGCCGCGCACCCGATTGCCGGTTCGGACAGAAGCGGTGCGCAAGCCACGCAGTTCGGGCTGTTCCGCCACAGAAAACTCATCATCACACCACACGGCGGCGAAGATTCAGACGGCATTGCATTGGTAGAAAACCTATGGCGCGCGGTCGGTGCGGACATTTTCACGATGGACGCGCAACGCCACGACGCGGTTTTCGCCGCCGTCTCCCATATGCCCCACCTGACCGCCTTCGCCTATGTCCACCAGCTTTTCGACCACCCCGACAGGCAGGAATATCTGAAATTTGCCGCCACGGGCTTTCAGGACTTTACCCGCATCGCTTCCGGCCACCCTGCCGTGTGGGCGGACATCTGCCTTGCCAACAAAGACAGCCTGCTGCAACTGATTCAAGGCTTGGGCAAACAGTTGGACGTTTTGGCAGACATCCTGACCGCCGACGACCGCGAAGCCCTGTACCGCTATTTTGAAGAAGCCAAAACCACACGCGACCGCTGGCTGGACGGCAACTGACCGCCATGCCGTCTGAAAAGCAAACCGCCGCAGACCCGAAATCTGCGGCGGTTTGTCTCAACCCGACCTGCCGTCGGCACGCGGACGGATCAGCCACGGGATGTATTTCCACGCATACACCAAAAGCGCGATGGCAAACAAAACCGAAGATGTGCGTATACTGTGCGTATAGGCGGTACCGGAAGAAAATACGGCAACCATGCGGACGGCAGTTGCCGCCATCATCAGCCAAAATGCGACCGGAACGGATTTAGGCGGCGGATAAATGGGATTGCCCGTATGACCGAGCGCGGTACGCGCCATCATGCCCAAAGTCAACACACCGATACCGCCCACACCGATCAGGTGCACGCCCAAATTGAGGAAGGCAGGTTTGAAATAAGACGCGCCGACCGCAATCAGCCCCAATCCGGTAAACAGATAACCGGCAAACAGAATCCACAGCATCGGCTCTTTCAACACGGGCCTATACCACCAGCGGTAAACCTGTACGGTAAAAATCACACCTGCCGCAAAGGCAAAAACGGCAGACAGCCAAGCCAACACACCGTGCGCCATCAGCATGGCAGTCAGCATGGGCAGCCACAACGAAGCCTGCGCCACCCATTTCGGACTGGGAATCTGCGGCACATTCAACCGTTTGGACGTGAAAAACGAGATAATCCGCATCCCGATCAGACCGATAAAGCCCGACACCATAATCAGGCCCGACTGCAATCCGCTCAAGAGTCCGCCTAGGTTGCCGTTGTGCAGCTGGACGTGGAACGCCGCGTGCGTGCCGCCCAAGACGAACAGCGCGAACACGGCGACATAGTTGCGTTGATTCTGCGAACGGATGACGGGCAAAGCCATGCACACCGCGCCGTACCAGAAAAACAGCGTGCCGAGTATGCCGCTTGCCGCCGCACCCCACACGGGGATGAAAACGGCAATCCGCGCCGCCAGCCAAAAGGCGGTCAGCCCGGCCAAAACGCCGCCCCGCGTGGGCGGCTGTCCCGTCCATGTGGCAACGGCGGTCAGCAGGAAGGCGACGACGACGAGACCGGCATAACCCCAAATCATCTCATGCGCGTGCCAATAGAAACCGGACAGCTCGTGCGTTCCCGTGTAGCCGAAACCCCACAGCAATACGGACAATGCGCCGTACAGTGCCGCCAGTGAATAAAACGGGCGGAACGCCATCGCCCAGACGGGGTGCTTGGTAAATGCATTCATGTGTGTTCCTTATTCTTCATTAATATATTTACCCCTCCGAACCGGCAAGTTCAGACGGCAAAAAAGGTTCTACGGCAGGAAACAGTTCGCGTTCTTCAAACCGCGCATGATCGCGAAGCGTTATGGCAAAATCCGTGTTCCATACTTTGCTCCCGTATTCGGGTTCCGCCATCATCTGCCGCAGTTTGGCATGGTCCCTCTCGAAACGGGCTTTGAGCTCGGGGACAATATTCTGCCAGACAGGGGCGAACATGGTTTCTTCTTCGCGAAAATGGACTTCCAGCTCGGCAAAATGGGGCTCGAGCTCGTTCCGATGTTCCTCTTCCGGCGTACGCAACAAGCGCACGCACAGGGAAAGCGAATGGTGATGCTCGCTCGAAAGACCGATAAGGGCGGGATGTCGTTTCAACGGTTTCATGATTTTGAGTTACAATAACAAATTATCAAACGGTAGCGCGGATGTTTCAGACGGCATACCGCCGCAGACAGGCTGCATTCTACCGCCCCGACGGACAGGGTTTCAACCATTAGGGTATTTTCCGTGAAACTTAAACCGTACCGATAAGAATAACGATCCATACCGAGAAAATCATGTATCTGACCCAACATACCGACTACGGGCTGCGCGTCCTCATCTACACCGCCGTCAACGACGACGCGCTGGTCAACATCGCTACCATCGCCTCGACCTACGGCATTTCCAAAAGCCATCTGATGAAGGTCGTTACCGCGCTGGTCAAAGGCGGGTTCTTGCACAGCGTACGCGGGAAAGGCGGCGGGCTGAGGCTTGCCGCACCGCCAGACCGCATCAACATCGGATCGGTTGTCCGCCACCTCGAACCGATGCAGCTGGTCGAATGCATGGGCGAGAACAACGAATGCCTGATTACACCGTCCTGCCGCCTGACGGGCATACTCGGCGGCGCAATGAAGTCGTTTTTCACGTATCTGGACGGCTTCACGCTGCAAGACCTGCTCAACAAGCCGACCTACGACCTGCTCTACGAACCGAGAATCCCGATTGTAACGCAACATTAAGGCTGCAAAAGGCTGCAAAAATGCCGTCTGAAACACAAACCGCCTCCGGAGGCAGTTCGGTTTCAGACGGCATTTCTTTATTCAGACCAAATTACAGACCGGCGGCTGCTTTCAATGCGGCCGCTTTGTCGGTACGCTCCCAAGTAAACTCAGGCTCTTCGCGGCCGAAATGGCCATAGGCGGCAGATTTGCCGTAAATCGGACGCAAAAGGTCGAGCATTTGGACGATGCCTTTGGGGCGCAGGTCGAAATGTTCGCGAACTAAGGCAATCAGTTTTTCTTCGCTGATTTTGCCTGTGCCGAAAGTGTCGATGGAAATCGAAGTCGGTTCGGCAACGCCGATGGCGTAGGAAACTTGGATTTGGCATTGGGTTGCCAAACCGGCGGCTACGATGTTTTTCGCAACATAGCGGCAGGCGTAGGCGGCGGAACGGTCCACTTTGGACGGGTCTTTGCCGGAGAATGCGCCGCCGCCGTGCGGAGCTGCGCCGCCGTAGGTATCGACGATGATTTTGCGTCCGGTCAAACCGCAGTCGCCTTGCGGGCCGCCGATGACGAAGCGGCCGGTCGGGTTGATCAGGTATTTGGTTTCGTCAGTCAGCAGTTCAGACGGCAGGACGGGCTTGATAATCTGCTCGATGACGGCTTTGCTCAGTTCTTCATGGCTGATTGCAGGATCGTGCTGGGTGGACAGGACGACGGTGTCGATGCGTTTTACCTTGCCGGTTTCGCTGTCGTAAACCACAGTCAGTTGCGCTTTTGCGTCAGGGCGCAGCCAAGGCAGGCGGCCGTCTTTGCGCAATTCGCTTTGACGCTGCATCAGGCGGTGGCTGTAATAGATGGCAAACGGCATCAGGGTCGGGGTTTCGTCGCAGGCGTAGCCGAACATCAGGCCTTGGTCGCCCGCGCCTTGGTTCAGGTCGATGCCTTCGCCTTCGTTCACGCCTTGGGCGATGTCGGGGGATTGCTGGTCGTAGTACACGCCGACCGCGCAGCCGTTGGCGTCAAAGCCCAGCTCGGAGGAGTTGTAACCGATGCGTTTGATGGTTTCGCGTGCGACTTTGATGTAGTCCACTTGGGCGGTGGTGGTGATTTCGCCCGCCAATACGCACAAGCCTGTGTTGACCAAAGTTTCCGCCGCGACACGCGCTTTGGGGTCTTGCGCCAAGATGGCATCCAAAATCGCATCGGACACTTGGTCGGCAACTTTATCCGGATGGCCTTCGGATACCGATTCGGAAGTAAACAGATATTCGCTCATTGAGATTTTCCTTGAAAAACAAACCATCTTCTTCAGACGGCATGTTGTATGAACATAATGTCGACAGCGGGAAATATAGCAAAATTTCCCTATTCGTACCATTCAGTTGAGAAATATTCCTATTTGAAAGGCACTTTGGAATCTCTGTCCGTACGTTTCGTACAGGCAAAAAAATTCCCGCATCAAGCGGGTTTGGATTGCCTTTGCGGCCACATCGGCTTTTCAACCGTCCACCTTACTTTTCCCTCGAAAAGCAGGTTGGCATGGAATTTCCAACTCTTGATGCAAGTTGTCGATGTTAGCAGAAAAGCCTTTCCGCCGCAAGCCGTTCCCTTTTTCAGACGGCATGTTTCGTTTACAATTCGGGCTGTTTCCCCCTTTCACCCCCGCTATGTATACCTTATTGACCGCCCTGCTCAAATCCCTTTCCCTGCTACCCCTGCCCTCACTGCACAAACTGGGCGTTTTCCTCGGGCATCTGGCGTTTTACCTGCGTAAAGAAGACCGGGCACGCATTATTGCCAATATGCGTCAGGCGGGTTTGAACCCCGACACGCAGACGGTCAAAGCCGTTTTTGCGGAAACGGCAAAATGCGGTTTGGAACTCGCCCCCGCGTTTTTCAAAAAGCCGGAAGACATCGAAACGCTGTTCCAATCGGTACACGGTTGGGAATATGTGCAGCAGGCTTTGGACAAACACGAAGGGCTGCTGCTCATCACGCCGCACATCGGCAGCTACGATTTGGGCGGACGCTACATCAGCCAGCAGCTTCCGTTCCCGCTGACCGCCATGTACAAACCGCCGAAAATCAAAGCGATAGACAAAGTGATGCAGGCGGGCAGGGTGCGCGGCAAAGGCAAAACCGCGCCCACCGGCATACAAGGGGTCAAACAAATCATCAAAGCCCTGCGCGCGGGCGAGGCAACCATCATCCTGCCCGACCACGTCCCTTCGCCTCAGGAAGGCGGAGACGGCGTGTGGGTAGATTTTTTCGGCAAACCTGCCTATACGATGACGCTGGCGGCAAAACTGGCAAACGTCAAAGGCGTGAAAACCCTGTTTTTCTGCTGCGAACGCCTGCCCGACGGACAAGGCTTCGTGTTGCACATCCGCCCCATCCAAGGGGAATTGAACGGCGACAAAGCCCACGATGCCGCCGTGTTCAACCGCAATACCGAATATTGGATACGCCGTTTTCCGACGCAGTATCTGTTTATGTACAACCGCTACAAAACGCCGTAAACATATGGAAATGCCGTCCGAACAGGTTTCAGACGGCATTTTGCTATTTGACGATTTCTGACAGCGGCCAGCGCGGGCGTACATTAAATGCACCGACCTCCCTGCCCTTGCCCAGGTGCATCGCACCGGCAAAGGCAATCATGGCACCGTTGTCCGTGCAGTATGCCATCGGCGGGAAAAACACGCTGACTTTTTCGGACGGATGTTTCGGCTTGCCTTTTGGGGTCGGGATTTGCACCGTCATGTTGCCGAACGTTTCGCGCAGCTTCCAATTCGCACCGACACCACCTGCCACAACCAGCGTTCTGAATCCCGTCTGCAACAAGGCCTTTTTCACTTTTGCCGTCAATACGTCCACAACCGCATCCTGAAATGCGCGGCAAATATCGTTGCGGGTTTGCTCGGGTATGGTTTCCGAACCGTTTGCCTCACGCACTTTTTCAACGGCAGTCAAAACAGCGGTTTTCAATCCTGAAAAACTCATCTGCAAATCGTCGGAATGAATCATCGGGCGTGGGAAAATAAAGGCATCGGGGCTGCCCGATTTGGCAAGTTCGGAAAGCTTTGCGCCGCCCGGATACGGCAATCCGAGCAATTTTGCCGTTTTATCGAATGCCTCGCCCGCCGCATCATCGACGCTCTCGCCCAAAAGCTCGTAATCGCCTATGCCCCTGACCGCCATAATCTGCGTATGCCCGCCCGAAACCAACAGCGCGACAAAAGGAAAGTCGGGTTTTTCATCCGCCAACAGCGGCGAAAGCAGATGCCCTTCCAAATGATGGACAGGAATAACAGGCTTGTCCAATGCCAAAGCCAGCGCGTTGGCGTAACTCGACCCCGCCAGCAGCGCGCCGCCCAAACCGGGCCCCTGCGTAAAGGCAACCGCGTCAATATCGCCATACGATGCGCCCGCCTGCGCCAAACAGCCTTCAGTCAACGGAACAAGGCGGCGGATATGGTCGCGGCTTGCCAATTCCGGCACGACCCCGCCGTATTCGGCGTGCATTGCCATTTGAGTGTGCAGGCAATGCGACCGCAATCCACGTTCGGTGTCGTACAGCGCAACGCCTGTTTCGTCGCAAGAAGATTCGATTCCTAATACCAACATGGTCTGATGCCGTTAAAAACTGAAAAACGTATTTTAGCGGATTTCGGCACGACTGCCGTATCCCTAAAACGGAACATGCCGTCTGAAGCCCTTCAGACGGCATCGTCGTACCGTATCAAAGCGTTCCGTAAGAATGCAGCCCGCTCAAAAACATATTCACGCCGATAAAGGCAAATGCGGTTACGAACAAACCGATAATCGCCCACCACGCCAGCACTTTGCCGCGCCAGCCTGCCACCAGCCGCAAATGCAGCCAAACGGCGTAATTGAGCCAGACGATGAACGCCCACGTCTCTTTCGGGTCCCAGCTCCAATAGCGTCCCCAAGCATCCGCCGCCCACAGCGCACCCAAAATGGTGGCAATGGTAAAGAACAGAAAGCCGACGGCAATCGCCTTATACATCACCTCGTCGATCAATGCCGACGGCGGCAGCCACAGTTTTCTGCCTTTTTCTTCCGCACGCAGGGAAACCAGTTCGGCAATACCGAGCATCGCGGAAATACAGAACGCGCCGTAACCGATAAAGTTTGCCGGAACGTGGATTTTCATCCACCAAGACTGGAGCGCGGGAATCAGCGGCTGGATGGTGTGCGCCTCGCGGGACACGCTGTACCACAACACAAAGCCGACCACGACCGCCATAAAGCCGAACACGAAGCAGCCCAATTTCTGCACGGCAAATTTACCCTCGTAATACAGATACATCAGCGCGGTAATGACCAAAAACAGAATGAACACTTCATAAAGGTTGGACACGGGGATATGCCCTGCATCGGGACGGAGCAGATAGCTTTCGTGCCAACGTACCAGCAGACCAGTAAAGCCTGCTACAGCAGACACCCATGCAAACACGGTTCCCATACCCAACAGCGTGTTGGTCGGCACATTTTTTACTCTTGCCAAAACCGCGCCCGAAATATAGGCGAACAGGGCGAAGAAGACAAAAGCACACTGCCACATAATCGCCGATTGGCTGCTGAGGAAATACCGCAACAGGAAAATCTCTGCCGATTTGATGTCGCCTCCGTACAAACCGACGGCAGCATAAGCAAACAATATGCACAGTGGCACAAACCAGCGCATCGGTTTGAAAAACCAACCCAAAAACACGGCAATACCGGCACTCGCCCACAACATGACCGTTTCGTAAATGTCCATATGCATACCGGAACGGGTCTGTACGAAAACCGTACCCGCAAAAACCAGCGCGGCAAACACCCAATCCCAAATATTCAAATTACGGATAAAAGACTTTCGAACCAGCAGCTCGTGTTCCGGAAGGGTTTTATAGTGTTCAGTCATGATTCAAGTCCTTGCCGAGCCGTTGCAGACTCTCGACGTGTTTTGGGAACTCTTTTTGCACATCCCGTTCGCTGCGGGCGGAAGACATAGCAAAGCGGATTTTGCCGTCTGAAAACAATACCCACGCCCGTTTTTCCCGAACATAAAACATAAATACCGTACCTAAAACCAACAATACCGAACCAAGATAGACCAAAAGCGAACCGGGCGAGCGGGTCATCTGCAAACCTGAAGAGCGCACTTCCGAAAACCCGTCAAGTTGCAGCAGCATAGGCGCGGGATATTCCGTCAGCCCCGTATAGGCATCCATACTGTGCAGCAGGAAACGGTTCCGCGCTTCATCCTGCTGCCATTCGGGTAAGCCGTACCGGCGTATGGTTTCATCCAAAGCAGCGTTCATCACGCCGTAAAGCATTTCGTAGAAATAGCCCTGCATCTTATCCTGCTGCTCTTTCGGGATATTGGACGTAATAAATTCGTCCAATCCCAAATAGCCTTTTTGTGCAAAGATGTTCAGCGTGTTTTCCGCAGCCAGCATGAATTGTTCGCGGATTTCGGCAGGTGCGTCTTTGGTTGCGTCGGCAACCAGACGTTTGCGCCCTTCCCCATCTTTCAAAAACTCGCGCAATGCCATGAAAGTGTCCGCTTTCCCTTGTTTGTCCAAAGGAATACGCAGCCAACGGTATTGCTGCTGCAAACCGCTGCGCGTGCCGGTAATCCAAAAATAATCCTGTTCCTGCAAAACCGGCAGCATATAGTTTTTATATTCGACCGCCTGCCCTGCCGCATCACGGATGCGGTACACGATGGAAGGACCGATATTGGTGTATTTCTTACTTTCCTGAGTAACGGCGCGGACATCGTTCAGCGTGGATTTCAGGCTTTTTTCCCGTTCCGCCCCCTCGCTCATGTCCTCCACATTCATAGAAGTGAACTGATCGAACTCAAGACGATATTTGTGTTTGCCAATTTCCAACGGAAACTGCCGCATGGATGTTGCCTTCAACACGACAGGTTCGCGCGAAGCATCACCCAGATTCCACGCCTTAAATGCCAAATCCGAACCACCATCCGCAAAGCTTGCCTGATAAATGGTAATACCGTGCAATGTCAGCGGATGATTGACCCGTATGGTCCGCTCGAGTTTCTCACCGGTTGCCTTGTCCATTACTTCAATATCGCTGGCAAAATCGCGCGGCATACCCGTATTGTAAAAATCGATATGGAATTTTTTCAGTTTGACTTCAAAAGGCAAGTCCTGAACCAACATCCCGTTGTCGGCATTCAGGAAAACCACATCCGCACTTTGCCCCTCAGAAATATTGACGTTGCCCCTAAATGAGAGATTGGACGCACCCAAAATACTTTCGGGCTTGAAATCCTTGGCATAAACCGCCTGATTGTCCGGAACAATCCGACCGGTCAGCATACCCAGCTTCAACAGCAGGTTACTGTCTATCAGCCCGCCCAGGCAAATGACAATCAAAGCAACATGGGCAAAGATATAGCCCCATTTGTTCATCGTGCCTTTTTTGGCGGCAATCAGAACCGACCCATCCTCACGGTTAATGGTTTTTCCCTGAAAACCCTGCACCTCCAAATAACGTTTGGCAACTTCGGGGGCAATTTTTACATCCAACAGCGAAGAGTGGCGCATCGCCGCCAAAGATTTCTCCCTGACCTTTTCCCGGAAAGACTTCATTTCGCGCCAGAACGGCGGCACATTGCGAATCAGGCACAAACTGGTCGAGATGACCAAAAAGAGCATAATGACAACGAACCATGCCGAAGCATAGACATCATACAGTCCCAGAAAACCAAAAATCTGCGCCCAAAACGGTCCAAATTTGACCAAATAATCCGTCTGCGGCTGGTTTTGCTGCAACACCGTACCGATAACCGATGCAATACCCAGCAGACTGAGCAAGGCGACCGCAAAGCGCATGGAGCTGAAAAAAGCGAACCACGGACGGGAAAGAAGTGGGGGAGATATACGGGATTTACTCATTGTGTGTTTATTCCGCCATCAGGAATATGGGAAAGCAGAATTGGGCAAACAGAAAACAACGCCCCGATTCTACTGTCTTGATGCTTTTTATTTCAAGACAATGAAGACAGCCTGCATCGATTCCAACGGTTGCGATTAAAAAAACTTATCGCAAAATTGTCTGAAGCCGTCTGAAAACTTTTCAGACGGCCTCTAAAACAGACTATTGCGGAATTAACGCAAACCTTGGATAAAGTTGGCAACCGCTTTCAAATCTTCTTCAGACATACGGTTTGCAATATCCGCCATAATGGCATTTTTGCGCTGACCGGACTTGTAGGCATTCATCTGTTCGACAATATATGCCTGATGCTGACCGCCCAAACGCGGATAAGCCTGAATCTCGCTTCCGCCACCCGGCATACCCGCACCGCTCGGACCGTGGCAGGACATACACGCCGGCACTTTTTTATCCGCCAAGCCGCCGCGATAGATTTTCGCACCCAATTCGGGATTTTCTTTCGGATTCGTCTCGCCCGATTTCGGCTGCTGTTTGGCATAGAACGCGGATACGTTCAAAATATCCTGATCGCTCAAATTCATTACCATCGGCTTCATCACGGCTGCCGAACCGTGGGTGCGTTTGCCGTCACGGATGCCGATGGTTTGATGATAGATGTAAGCAGTATGCTGTGCCGCCAAACGCGGATACATCGCAATGCCGCTGTTACCGTCTGCTGCATGGCAAGCCGCACAAACCGTTGCGGCAACCTGTTTGCCTTTTTCCACGTCCGCTTTGGGAGATGCGGAAACCGCACCGGCAGCCAAAACAAAGGCCAATAAAGTCAATCGTTTCATGGAGTGCTCCTGATTACAGCATTGGATAACGCAACAATGCTCTTTTTATATTCAAATACGGGATTTTTGACCCGATTAAAACCGATGATTCTGCAAACGTGATATTCTATACTAAATTTACATTAAATTACTACTGTGTTTCACATAAAACCAACCGCATATTTTGCTGTCGGACAAACGGCGGCGGAAAAACAAGGATATGCCCATGAACCTTTTTCAAAACGCCAAATTCTTCACGACGGTAAACCATCTCAAAGACCTGCCGGACACATCGCTCGAAATTGCCTTTGTCGGCAGGAGCAATGCCGGAAAATCCAGTGCCATCAATACCCTGACCAACCATGTCCGTCTTGCCTACGTTTCAAAAACACCGGGACGGACGCAGCATATCAACTTTTTCAAGCTGCAAAACGGCAATTTTATGGTCGATTTGCCCGGCTACGGTTATGCCCAAGTCCCCGAAGCGGTACGCGCACATTGGGTCAATCTGCTCGGCGACTACCTCCGCCATCGGAAACAGCTTATCGGTCTGATTCTGATTATGGATGCCCGCCATCCTTTAAAAGAACTCGACATCCGTATGCTGGACTTTTTCCACACGACCGGCAGACCGGTTCACATCCTTCTGTCAAAAGCCGACAAATTATCCAAAAACGAACAGATAAAAACCCTGTCCCAAGTCAAAAAACTGCTCAAACCTTATTCCGACAGGCAAAACATCAGCGTACAGCTGTTTTCCAGCCTGAAAAAACAAGGTATTGACGAGACCAACCGAACTGTCGGAAGCTGGTTTGACGCAGCAGATGCCGCCGCTTCCTCTCCAGAGGAAAACTGACCCCAATTATACGGAAACCGTATTTCCCCCACTTGACCGACCGCAAACATTTAAAAAATTGCCACTGCCAAATCTAAAATGCCGTCTGAAAGACTTTTCAGACGGCATTTTGCGGAGTCTTTAAAACAGAGAATCCAACTGCTGCTGTTTGGAATCCGTATTGCTCGGAAGCGCCGGCGTTTCCTGTACGTCCTGACGCGTTTCGTCAGACCTTCCCTGCTGTTCTTTTTCTACTGCCGCTTCATCATTTTCTTTTGCCCGTCGGGAAGGTTGCGGCGCAATACCGCTGTTGTCCAGCATCAAGCCCGGATCGGTTACCATACGTTCTTTCATATAGTATTCGCCATTGCTGCTGACCACACCTTCAGGCATTTTCATCCCTTTGCCCTGCTTTCCTTTCAACGCAAAACGCATATAGTCCACCCAAACCGGCACCGCAATCGTACCGCCATAGCCGGCACGCCCCATACTCTTAGGTTTGTCGAAGCCGATATATACGGCAGTAACCACATCAGGGTTAAACCCGACAAACCACGCATCCTTATTGTCATTGGTCGTACCCGTTTTACCGGCAATATCCGTTCTTCCCAACGCAGCTGCCCCCCTTGCCGTACCGACACGGATCACATCCTGCATAATCTTATACATAATATAGGCATTGCGCGGATCGATTGCCTGAGGCGCATTTTGCCCGGCCACCAAAGGCTGCATTTGGGCACGCAACCTGCCGTCCCTGTCATAAATCTTATCGATCACGTGCGAAGAAACCCTATATCCGCCGTTCGCAAATACGCTATATGCCTCCGCTATCCTCAACGGCGTCGTCTCGCCCGTACCTAAAGCCATAGACAGGCTGACAGGCAGCTCGGACGGTTTGAAGCCGAAACGCCGGATATACTGTTGCGCGTAACCGACACCGATAGACATCAAAATACGGATGGAAACCATATTTTTGGAAGCCGTCAGAGCCTGCCTTAAAGTGATATATCCCGAATATCTGCCGTCTGAATTTTTAGGTGTCCAAACCGAACCGTTCGGCCCTTTCCCCGGCAGGGAAATCGGCGCATCGTTAACCATTGTGGACGCGGTCATCCCCTTAGATAATGCCGCCGAATAGACAAACGGCTTAAAGGTCGAACCCGGCTGCCGCATTGCCTGAACGGCACGATTGAATGTTTTGCTGTGAAAATCATAACCGCCGACCAGCGCGCGCACCGCCCCGGTTTTTGCATCCAGCGAAACCAAAGCACCTTGCAGGAGCGGCTCTTGAACCACCGCCCAACGCCCGCCATTGTTTTTGACACGGATGACCGCGCCCCTGCGGATACGATCCTCACCCATTTTCTCATTATCGACCGCGCGGGCCGCAAAACCCAAGGCACGCCTGTCAAGCGTAACCCGCCTGCCGCCGGGAAGCTGTATGACGACATTTTTCTTTTTAGTCACATCCAACACAACGGCGGGAATCATTTTATCGACGGTATAGAGTCCCGACAGATACTGGCTGACAGTCTCCTCGACATCTTCACTCTTACTCAAATCGATATAGTTTTCCGCACCGCGGTAGCTGCTGCCGCGATCGAAATTCCGTAGAGCCTTGCGCAATGCCTCAGTTGCCACCTTCTGATGATCGGTGCGGACCGTGGTATAAACCTTAAAACCCTGCGTATAGGCATCTTCACCGTATTTCTCATACAGTTCCTGACGCACCATCTCCGCCACATATAAAGCACTCTGATCGATTTTCTGAACAAACCGCTCGTAATGCAGCTCCTCATTCAACGCCTGATCGCGCTGTTGCACGGTAATCATCTTCTCCTCGAGCATATTGTTCAAAATATACTTCTGGCGCAACTTGGCACGTTCCGGATTAACAATCGGATTATAGGCAGACGGAGCCTTGGGCAGTCCCGCAAGCATGGCGGCTTCCGCCAAAGTCAAATCTTGGACATTCTTATTGAAATAGATTTGCGCGGCAGATGCAAAACCATAGGCGCGCTGACCGAGGTAAATCTGATTGAAATACAACTCGAGGATTTTGTCTTTGCTTAAAGACTGCTCGATCTTATAGGCAAGCAACGCCTCATTGAATTTGCGTGTGAACGTTTTTTCACTGCTCAAATAAAAATTTTTCGCCACCTGCTGTGTAATCGTACTCGCACCCGACTGCACGCTGCCGGACACGACATTGCCGACGGCAGCGCGGGCAACACCCCAAACATCCACCCCCCAATGCCGGTAAAAGCGTTTGTCCTCGGCGGCGATAACCGCATTCCGCAACACCTCGGGGAAATCGCCGATTTTTGTAAATTCGCGCCGCTGCTCCCCATACATACCGATGACTTCTCCATCCGCCGAATAAATAGTCAACGGCATTTTAGGCTGGTAATGCTGCAAAGAATCCAAAGACGGCAGTTTCGGATACGTTACCAAAATAGCAATGGCAACCAGCCCCACTCCAAATACACATAATCCCAAAACCAAACCAAAACAGGTAGTTATAATCTTTTTAATCATAGCTGAATGATAATTTACCATTATCGGTATTAAATAAAGTAAAATAGCAGCCGATTTCTACAAAGCACAGTTTCAACGTGTAAAAAACAAGAAATCCATTACGGATACCGAAACGGTTACTCACTGTACAAATAAAGTAGGAACTTCATCATGCGCTTGTTTAACAGCTTGAAAAACCCTAAAAAAACAGATGCCAAGCCCCAAAAGAAATCCTCAGGGCTCAATAACCGCACGGCAATCGGCGTCGACATCGACCAACATTCCATCAAAATGGTCCAATTGTCAGGACGTAGTTTAAACCAAATCCAATTGGAAAAATACATTATTGTCAAACTGCCGAAAAATATTGTCCAAGGCAACAAAGTTCAAAATTACGATCAACTTGTTACATATTTGCAACAAGCCTATGCCGAACTGGGTGCTTCGTGCAAAAACATCATCGCATCCGTCCCGCAAAATCTGACAACCATCGAACAATTGACCTACACGGCCAAAGATGCGGAATTGGATCTGCAGGGGTTCGTGGAGTCCTCCATCTCCGAAGTCAGCTCGATATCGCTCGAAGAAGCCAATTACGACTATCAGGTCTTGTCCCAATCGGCCGCCGGCGAAGCCGTTTTGGCTGTCGCATCGAGAAAGGATGAAATCGAACCCCTGATTGACGCATTCAACGCCGCCGGTATGAAATTATCCGCGCTTGATGTGGACATTTTCGGGCAATACAACGCCTACGCGCTGTGGATAAACCATTTCGCCCCCGAACTTGCAGCCGAAAAAGTCGCCATTTTCGGCGTATATGCCGCACAAACCTACGCCTTGGTCATCCAAGACGGAAAAATCCTATACAAACAGGAAACCTCCGTCAGCGAAGAACAGCTCAACCAACTCATCCAGCGCACCTATCAGGTGACAGAAGAAAAAGCGGAAGAAATCATCAACTCCCCGCAAAAACCTTCCGATTACCAAGAAAGAGTGGCAGACCATTTCAACCAGCAGATTACCCAAGAAATACAAAGGGTCTTACAGTTTTATTACACCACGCAGACCGCAGACGATATGACCGACATCAAGCATATCCTGCTGACGGGGGAAGCGGTGCGCCAGGAAGGCATCGCCCAAACCGTCGCCTCGCAAACCAATGCGGATGTACAATGCGTCCATCCCGCGCGTTATTTTGCGGACGACCTCAAAACAGACAAACAACAATTCGAACTTGATGCGCCGACACTGACCAGGGCGTTCGGTTTGGCGGTACGGGGATTATAATTATGAACAATTTAATCAAAATCAACCTCCTCCCCTACAGGGAAGAGATGGACAAGCGCAAACAGCAGCAGTTTAAAATGCTGATGTACGGTGCCGTGCTGACGGGCGTTGCCGCCGTTGCGGCAACCTACCTGTTTATCGACAACATGATCAATAACCAGTCGGAAAGAAACGCGCTGCTGGAAACCTCCATCGCACACTTGGATACCGAGCTGTCGGAAATACAAAAGCTCAAACAGGAAAAAGATGCCTTCCTGATTAAGAAAAACAAAATCGAGGAGCTCCAGCTCAAACGCCTCCAAGCCGCAAAAATCCTCGACAGCCTGAATGAGGCCGTCCCCGAAAGCACCTACCTGACCTCGCTGGATGCCGTTACCGCCGACTCTTACCGGCTCAACGGCAGGACATCCAGCGACAACCGCGTTGCCGCCATGATGAGGGCGATGCCCAATACCGGCATATTCAAGCAACCCGAATTGTTAAGCATCAAGAAAAACAATTCGTATCAAGAATTTACCCTTCAGGCAACATTACAACCTATCGTAAAGGCGGCCGAATCCAAAGAGAATCCGGCTTCGGGAAATGCACAGGAGGCAAACTGAATGGCTTCTAAATCATCTAAAACCAACTTGGATCTCAACAACCTTCACCTGCTCAACCTTCCTGCCAGGCTTTTTATCGCCCTGCTGGTCGTTGCCGCCATGCTGGGGCTCGGTTATGCCGGATTGTTCAAAAGCCAGATGGAATCCCTTGAGGAATATGAAGCAAAAGAAACCGAACTGAAAAACACCTACAAACAGAAAAGTATCGACGCGGCCAGTTTGGACAACCTGAAAGAAGAGCTTGCCGCCATCCGATCCGCCTTCAACATTATGCTGAAACAGCTTCCGACCGATTCCGAAATTCCCAATCTGGTTCAAGAGCTTCATCAGGCAGGCTCAAGCAACGGCCTGCGCTTGGACAGCGTCATACCACAGCCGCCTGTTGACGACGGCCCGATACAAAGGCTGCCCTATTCCATTTCCATTACCGGAAACTACAATCAAATCAACCAGTTCACGCGCGATGTCGGCAGCCTTTCGCGGATTATCACCCTTGAATCGCTCAAAATCACCCAATCCTCCGAAAACGGAGGGGGGGCGGACGGCAAAAGCAACATCCTGAACCTCAGTGCCATTGCCACTACCTATAAGGCAAAATCCATTGAAGAACTTGCCGCACAACAGCAGGCTGCAGAAGCGGCACAAAATGCCGAACAAAAATAACTTATGTTAGGGAAACCATGAAATATTACGCCTTATTCATCAGCCTTGCCGCCCTATCCGCCTGTTCCCAAGATGCTGAAGACCTGAACGGGTGGATGGCTCAGACACAGCAGGAAGCCAAAGCAGGAATCATACCTTTCCAAGCACCGACCCTGCCGGTCGCTCCGGTATACAGCCCCCCTCAGACGACAGGACTCAACGCTTTCGATTTCCACCGAATGGAAGCCGCCAAAAAAGGGGGTAACGCCCCCGACACCAAGCGTATTAAAGAAACGCTGGAAAAATTCAGCCTGGAAAACATACGCTATGTCGGCATTGTGAAGTCCGGTCAGAAAGTATCCGGCTTTGTCGAAGCCGACGGTTATGTCTACACAGTAGGCATCGGCAACTATTTGGGGCAAAATTACGGTAAAATCCAAAGCATTACCGACGACAGCATCGTTTTGAACGAATTAATCGAAGACGGTACGGGCAACTGGGTTTCCCGCAGGGCGGAACTGCCTCTGAACGCTTCCGACAAAAACACCGAACAAGCGGCAGCACCCGCCGCAGAACAAAATTAAGAAGGGGATTAATCCATATGAATACCAAACTGACAAAAATCATTTCCGGTCTGTTTGTCGCAACCGCCGCCTTTCAGACGGCATCGGCAGGAAACATTACAGACATCAAAGTCTCCTCCCTGCCCAACAAACAGAAAATCGTCAAAGTCAGCTTTGACAAAGAGGTTGTCAACCCGACCGGCTTCATAACCTCCTCACCGGCCCGCATCGCCTTGGACTTTGAACAAACCGGCATTTCCATGGATCAACAGGTACTCGAGTATGCCGACCCTCTGTTGAGCAAAATCAGTGCCGCACAAAACAGCAGCCGTGCGCGTCTGGTTCTGAATCTGAACAAACCGGGCCAATACAATACCGAAGTACGCGGAAATGAAGTTTGGATTCTCATCAACGAATCGGACGATACCACATCCGCCCCCACCCGCCCCGCCGTAAAAGCCGCGCCTACCGCACCGGCAAAACAACAGGCTGCCGCACCGTTTACCGAGTCCGTAGTATCCGTATCCGCACCCTTTACCCCTTCAAAACAACAGGCGGCGGCACCGGCAAAACAAACCAATATCGATTTCCGCAAAGACGGCAAAAATGCCGGCATTATCGAATTGGCGGCATTGGGCTTTGCCGGGCAGCCCGACATCAGCCAACAGCGCGACCATATCATCGTTACGCTGAAAAACCATACCCTGCCGACCGCGCTCCAACGCAGTTTGGATGTGTCAGACTTCAAAACACCGGTTCAAAAGGTTACGCTGAAACGCTTCAATAACGACACCCAGCTGATTATCACAACAGCCGGCAACTGGGAACTCGTCAACAAATCCGCCGCGCCCGGATACTTTACCTTCCAAGTCCTGCCGAAAAAACAAAACCTCGAGTCGGGCGGCGTGAACAATGCGCCCAAAACCTTCAAAGGCCGGAAAATCTCCCTTGACTTCCAAGATGTCGAAGTCCGCACCATCCTGCAGATTTTGGCAAAAGAATCCGGGATGAACATTGTTGCCAGCGATTCCGTCAACGGCAAAATGACCCTCTCCCTCAAAGACGTACCTTGGGATCAGGCTTTGGATTTGGTTATGCAGGCGCGCAACCTCGATATGCGCCAGCAAGGGAACATCGTCAACATCGCGCCCCGCGACGAGCTGCTTGCCAAAGACAAAGCCCTCTTGCAGGCAGAAAAAGACATTGCCGATCTGGGTGCGCTGTATTCCCAAAACTTCCAATTGAAATACAAAAATGTGGAAGAATTCCGCAGCATCCTGCGTTTGGACAATGCCGACACGACCGGAAACCGCAACACGCTTATCAGCGGCAGGGGCAGCGTGCTGATCGATCCCGCCACCAACACCCTGATTGTTACCGACACCCGCAGCGTCATCGAAAAATTCCGCAAACTGATTGACGAATTGGACGTGCCCGCGCAACAAGTGATGATTGAGGCGCGTATCGTCGAAGCGGCAGACGGCTTCTCGCGCGATTTGGGCGTTAAGTTCGGCGCGACAGGCAAGAAAAAACTGAAAGATGCAGACCGCGCATTCGGCTGGGGTGTGAACTCGGGTTTTGAAGGCGGCGACGGCAAATGGTCTGCCCAAACCAGCATCAACCTGCCGGTTGCCGCTGCCGCAAACAGCATTTCGCTGGTGCGCGCGATTTCCTCCGGCGCGTTGAATTTGGAATTGTCCGCATCCGAGTCGCTTTCAAAAACCAAAACGCTTGCCAATCCGCGCGTACTGACCCAAAACCGGAAAGAAGCCAAAATCGAATCCGGTACGGAAATCCCCTTCCAAGACACTTCAAGTTCGGGTGGCAGCAGCAGCACGACCACAACCTTCAAAAAAGCCGTATTGGGGCTGACCGTTACGCCGAACATCACGCCCGACGGGCAAATCATTATGACCGTCAAAATCAATAAAGACACACCTGTCGACTGTACCGTAAAAGATGAGACGACCAAGTGTATCCAAACCAAAAACCTGAATACGCAGGCTATGGTTGAAAACGGCGGCACTTTGATTGTAGGCGGCATTTATGAAGAAGAGAACGGCAATACGCTGACCAAAGTCCCCCTGTTGGGCGACATCCCCGTTATCGGCAACCTCTTTAAAACACGCGGGAAAAGCACCAACCGCCGCGAACTGCTGATTTTCATTACCCCGAGGATTATGGATACGGCCGGCAACAGCCTGCGCTATTGATGCGGAAAAATAAGGGCATATGTTTTACGGCATATGCCCTTTCTTTATGCTTTTGCCGCGCCCGAAATGCCGTCATTCCCGCGCAGGCGGGAATCCAACTTGTCCGGTTTCGCTTGTTTTTCGTCTCGTAACTTTTGAGCCGTCATTCCCGCGAAAGCGGAAATCCAGTCCGTTCAGTTTCGGTCATTTCCGATAAATCCCTGTTGCTTTTCATTTCTAGATTCCCACTTTCGTGGGAATGACGGCGGAAGGGATAAATCCTCACAATCCAAAGCCTCGTCATTTCCAAAAAAAACAGCAACCCGAAACACCCCGTCATTCCCGCGCAGGCGGGAATCTAGGTCTTTAAACTTCGGTTTTTTCCGATAAATTCTTGCCTCATTGAAATTCTAGATTCCCGCTTTCGCGGGAATGACGGGATATGGGTTTCCGTGCGGACGTGTTCGGATTTCCGCCTGCGCGGGAATGACGATTCGGGCATTCCTGACGATTCATCGAGCCGTAGGGTGGGCTTCAGCCCGCCAATTTCACCGCATCAAGGGTTTTGGGGAATAGGCGTGATTCGGCGGTTTCGGTTTTCGGCGGAGTTGGTTGAAATCGGTGGGCTAAAGCCCACCCTACAGTCCACCCTACAACCCATCTTACGCATCCGCCTTACGCATTTATCCTGCGCCTGCCGAAAATCCGTCATTCCCGCGCAGGCGGGAATGACGGATTTTAGGTTGCTGTTCTTTGTTTTCTGTTTTTGCGGGAATCCGTTTTTTTGATCGGCTGTGTTTGAATATAGTATTGATAAACATATTATCTTCAATATATTCAATTGGATAATTGTTTACCTAAGCAAAGATAATTGCCTTTCCTGACAAATAAGTGAAATCAACGGATTGTCAAAACACAACCTGAAATAAAAAACCTCCCTGATTTCTTTTATTTTTCCTTAAAATCAGAAAGGTTCGGGATGGTCGGGTTATTTTTCCAAACGTACCGCCGCCCTGCCGATTTCGTATAAAATCCTGCCGTAACCCGACAAGCCCGAACCCTGCCGCCCCGAAAGGCGGGGTGTCAAACATTAAGGAACCGTGATGAAAAACTTTAACGACAAACTCATCCTCATCGGACTGATGGGCGCGGGCAAAACCACGCTGGGCCGGCAAATGGCGCAGCGGCTGGATTACCGTTTTTACGACAGCGATCACGAAATCGCCGCAGCGGCGGGCGTTCCCATCCCCACCATATTTGAAATGGAAGGCGAACAGGGATTCCGTTCGCGCGAAACCGCCATACTCAAAAAACTGATTGTCCTGCCGCATATCGTCCTGTCCACCGGCGGCGGCGCGGTGTTAAAAGAAGAAAACCGCGCCCTTATCCGCAAAAGCGGCACGGTCGTTTATCTGCACGCCCCGCCCGAAACCCTGCTCGAACGCACGCGCTGCGACAGCAACCGCCCCCTTTTACAAGTTGCCGATCCCTTGGGCAGATTGCACGAACTCTACACCGCGCGCGACCCGCTTTACAGGCAAACCGCCGACTTCACTATCGAATCGGGAAACTGCCGGCAAACCATACAAACCCTGCTCAACCTTTTATCCGAATAAAAACCGACGCATGAAAACACTGACCGTACACACCCCGTCCCACAGCTACCCCATCTTTATCGGCAACAGACTGCTGCCGCAGGCGGGCAGCCTGCTCCAACCGCATTTGGGCAAACGCGCCGCCATCATCACCAACGAAACCGTCGCCCCGCTCTACCTCGGCACGCTTCAGACGGCATTGGATGAGGCAGGCGTATCCCATTTCAGCATCATCCTGCCCGACGGCGAGGCGCACAAAAACTGGCAGACGCTCAACCTCATCTTTGACGGCCTGATGCAAAACCGCGCCGAACGCAAAACCACGCTGATTGCGCTGGGCGGCGGCGTTATCGGCGACATGGTCGGCTTTGCCGCTGCCACCTACCAGCGCGGCGCACCGTTCATCCAAATACCGACCACGCTGTTGAGTCAGGTCGATTCCTCCGTCGGCGGCAAAACCGCCATCAACCACCCGCTCGGCAAAAATATGATCGGCGCGTTCTACCAGCCGCAGGCGGTGCTTGCCGACTTGGACACGCTGCACACCCTGCCCGTCCGCGAATTATCCGCCGGTATGGCGGAAGTCATCAAATACGGCGCGCTCGGCGACATCGTTTTTTTTGAATGGCTCGAACAGCATATGCCCGAACTGATGGCACTCGAACGCGCGCCCCTCACCCAAGCCGTGTACCGCTGCTGCCAAATGAAGGCAGACATCGTCGCCCAAGACGAAACCGAACAGGGCATACGCGCATGGCTCAACCTCGGACACACCTTCGGACACGCCGTCGAAGCGGAAATGGGTTACGGCGTATGGCTGCACGGCGAGGCCGTCGCCGCCGGCTGCGTGTTGGCGGCGCGTTTGTCCGAACAACTGGGCAAAACCTCCGCCGCAGATACCGCACGGCTTGCCGCCCTGCTCGAAGCCGCCGGACTGCCGTCCGCACCGCCCATGTTTGCCTTTGAAAAATGGCTCGAACATATGAGCCACGATAAAAAAGTCAGCGGCGGCGTAATGCGCTTTATCGGATTAAAGAGGCTGGGAGAAGCCTTCATTACCGAAATCACTGATACGAACATCCTCCGCCGCACCCTGCAACCGTATCTCTGATTAGCCATACCGATGCCGTCTGAAGCGTTCAGACGGCATCGGCTTTACCGGTGTGTTGCCGCGCGGGTTTGACGCACGATGATGACTTTCCATCATCATTCTCCGCAAAAGCGGGCATCCGGTTATTCCATATCGCAGGGATTTATCCGGAATAACGACAATCTGTCCGCCGTCATTTCCGCACAGATGGAAATCCGGAAATTCAAAATCACTAGAATTTATCCGGAATATAGTGGATTAACAAAAATCAGGACAAGGCGACGAAGCCGCAGACAGTACAAATAGTACGGAACTGATTCACTTGGTGCTTGAGCACCTTAGAGAATCGTTCTCTTTGAGCTGAGGCGAGGCAACGCCATACCGGTTTTTGTTAATCCACTATAACAGCAACCCTGTCGCCGTCATTCCCGCGCAGGCGGGAATCCAGTCCGTTCAGTTTCAGTCATTTCCGATAAATTCCTGTTGCTTTTCATTTCTAGATTCCCACTTTCGTGGGAATGACGGCGGAAGGGTTTTGGTTTTTTCCGATAAATTCTTGAGGCATTGAAATTCTAGATTCCCGCCTGCGCGGGAATGACGGCTCAAAAGTTACGGAACGAAAAACAACCGAAACCGGACAAGTCGGATTCCCGCCTACGCGGGAATGACGGAATCTTAAGTTTCCGTCTTTGTTTTCTGTTTTCGCGGGAATAATGGGGAACAAGCCGTATTTCAGACGGCATTTTCGGTTCGGGGTATAATCCGAATACTTGCGACCATCTGAATCATTTGGACAAACTATGTGTCAACTGCTGGGCATGAACTGCAATACGCCGACCGATATTATGTTTTCCTTTGAAGGCTTCCGCCGCAGGGGCGGCATTACCGACCACCACGCCGACGGTTTCGGCATCGGCTTTTTCGAAGGCAAAGGCGTGCGCCTGTTCCATGACGACAAGCCGAGTGCAAATTCCCCCGTCGCCGACCTCGTGCGCGCCTACCAGATTAAATCGGAAAACGTCGTCGCACACATCCGCAAAGCCTCGCAAGGTCAAACCTCGCTGGCGAACACCCATCCCTTTATGCGCGAAATGTGGGGCGGCTACTGGCTGTTTGCCCACAACGGGCATTTGGTCGATTTTTTCCCCGAACAGGGCGAATTTTTCCACCCCGTCGGTACCACCGACTCCGAACGCGCGTTCTGCCACATCCTCAACCGCCTCCGCACACGCTTTGCCGCCCGTCCCGACGACGACACGCTGTTTGACGCGATTGCAGGGCTGACGCACGAAATCCGCAAGTTCGGGCTGTTTAACTTTATGCTTTCAGACGGCATTTCCCTGTTTGCCCACGCCAGCACGCTGCTGCACTACATCGTCCGCCAAGCCCCGTTCGGCAAGGCGCGCCTGCTCGACGACGACGTAATGGTCGATTTTGCCGAAGTAACCACGCCGGACGACCGCGTCGCCGTTATCGCCACCCTGCCGCTGACGCGCGATGAAACGTGGTCCCAACTTGCCGCAGACGAACTGGTCATGTTCCGCGAAGGCAACATCGTCCGGCACGACCGTCCCGAAAACCCCGTCTATATGAGTGCCGAAGAAGGTCTGGAAATCGCCCGCGCCGCCGGCGTATCGGTTTGACGTTCAGACGGCATCAGGAAGAAACACTATGAAATGCCCGTTTTGCGCCCACCCCGACACCCGCGTTGCCGATTCGCGTCTGATGGAAGAACGCAACGCCGTGCGCCGCCGCCGCCACTGCCCCAACTGCGGCAAACGCTTCGGCACGCTCGAAACCGCCGAACTCAAAATGCCCGCCGTCATCGGCCCGGACAAAAAACGTTCGCCCTTCAATACACAACGCCTCCGCAACGACCTGACCGCCGCCGCCCGAAAATCCGCCCTGACACCCGAACAGATCGACGAAACCGCCCGCCTGACGGAACTCAGGCTCTACGCTTCGGGTCAGCGCGACATATCCTCCACCGAACTTGCCGACATGGTGCTAAAAGAGCTGCTTGAGCACAACACGGAAGCCGCCGTCCGCTTCGCGGCCCTGCACAAACGCTTCGACAGCACGGAACATTTCGCCTTGTGGCTGGCGCAAGCCGTCAAAACAGGCGGCAAAGCCTGATTCCCCCAACCCATACTGATACGGTATCCCTATGTTTTCGGACACAGATATATCCATGATGGAAAACGCCCTCCG
This sequence comes from Neisseria maigaei, assembly GCF_958267405.1. NCBI lineage: Bacteria > Pseudomonadati > Pseudomonadota > Betaproteobacteria > Neisseriales > Neisseriaceae > Neisseria > Neisseria maigaei. The sequence goes on from NZ_CATQFT010000004.1 coordinate 27,328, forward strand.
ACTTGCCGCTTTGGGGCGTTTTTCCACTTCGCCCAATCCGCGCGTCGGCTGCGTTATCGCACACGGCAGCCAAATTGTCGGACAAGGCTTCCACGTCAAAGCGGGCGAACCGCACGCCGAAGTCCACGCCCTGCGTCAGGCGGGCGAAATGGCACAAGGCGCGACCGCCTTTGTTACCCTCGAACCGTGCAGCCATTACGGACGCACGCCGCCCTGCGCCGAAGCCCTGCTCCGTTCCGGCGTAACACGCGTCGTTGCCGCCATGCGCGACCCCAACCCGCCGGTTGCAGGCAAAGGGCTTGCCCTGCTCGCATCGGCAGGCATCAAAACAGAATGCGGACTGTTTGAAAACAAAGCACGCGAACTCAACCGGGGATTTTTATCGCGCATCGAACGCCGCCGCCCCTTTGTCCGCCTCAAATGCGCCGTTTCGCTGGACGGCAAAACCGCCCTTTCAGACGGCAGCAGCTTTTGGATTACCGGCGAAGAAGCGCGTGCCGACGTACAGGTTTTGCGCGCCGAAAGCTGCGCGGTGCTGACCGGCATCGGCACGGTGTTGGCGGACAATCCCCAACTCAACGTCCGCGCTTTTCCAACTTTGCGCCAACCCGCGCGCATCGTTTTGGACAGCCGCCTGCGCCTGCCCCCGTACAGCCATCTCTTAACAGACGACCAATCGCCCACTTTAATTGCCACTTTAGAGCGCGACGAAGACAAACTTCGCCCCTATCGGGAACACGCACACATCCGCATCCTGATGCCGTTTGAAACGGCAGACGGCAAAATCGACCTGCACCATCTGATGCGCCTCCTTGCCGACAAAGGTTTCGGCGAAATCATGGTCGAAGCAGGCTCCGAACTCACATCCGCATTTTTGGCAGAAGATTTGGCGGACGAAATCGTGCTGTACCGTTCGCCCAAAATCCTCGGCAGCGGCAAAGACCTGTTTTCCCTGCCCGAAAACCGCGCCGCCCTTTCCGCACCGCCCTTGTGGACACCCGTTTCCAGCGAAATCCTCGGACACGACATCAAAACCGTGTTCCGAAAAAACGGCAACGCCTTTTAAAGGGTTTGCGCCGTTTCACTATATAATAACGCCGAAAAAAAACGGCCCCGTTCAGACCGCCGCCCGCCCGGAAAAGCGCAACCCGGACTGCCGCACCCCGCCGGCAGCCGCGACGGACTGAAAGCCGTCAAATTCCGATAAAGAAAGGCTTCAGACGGCACAGGCAGAATCCCGCCGCCGTCCGGACATCAAAAATGGACACAAAAGAAATCCTCGGCTACGCGGTAGGCTCGATCGGCAGCGCGGTTTTAGCCGTCATCATCCTGCCGCTGCTGTCGTGGTATTTCCCCGCCGACGACATCGGGCGCATCGTGCTGATGCAGACGGCGGCGGGACTGACTGTGTCGGTATTGTGCCTCGGGCTGGATCAGGCATACGTCCGCGAATACTATGCCTCCGCCGACAAAGACACCTTGTTCAAAACCCTGTTCCTGCTGCCGCTGCTGTCTGCCGCCGCGATAACCGCCCTGCTGCTTTCCCGCCCGTCCCTGCCGTCTGAAATCCTGTTTTCGCTCAACGATGCCGCCGCCGGCATCGGGCTGGTGCTGTTTGAACTGAGCTTCCTGCCCATCCGCTTTCTCTTACTGGTTTTGCGTATGGAAGGACGCGCCCTTGCCTTTTCGTCCGCGCAACTCGTGTCCAAGCTCGCCATCCTGCTGCTGCTGCCGCTGACGGTCGGGCTGCTGCACTTTCCGGCGAACACCGCCGTCCTGACCGCCGTTTACGCGCTGGCAAACCTTGCCGCCGCCGCCTTTTTGCTGTTTCAAAACCGATGCCGTCTGAAGGCCGTCCGGCGCGCACCGTTTTCATCCGCCGTCCTGCATCGCGGCCTGCGCTACGGCATACCGATCGCACTAAGCAGCATCGCCTATTGGGGGCTGGCATCCGCCGACCGTTTGTTCCTGAAAAAATATGCCGGCCTAGAACAGCTCGGCGTTTATTCGATGGGTATTTCGTTCGGCGGGGCGGCATTATTGTTCCAAAGCATCTTTTCAACGGTCTGGACACCGTATATTTTCCGCGCAATCGAAGAAAACGCCCCGCCCGCCCGTCTCTCGGCAACGGCAGAATCCGCCGCCGCCCTGCTTGCCTCCGCCCTCTGCCTGACCGGCATTTTCTCGCCCCTCGCCTCCCTCCTGCTGCCAGAAAACTACGCCGCCGTCCGGTTTATCGTCGTATCGTGTATGCTGCCGCCGCTGTTTTGCACGCTGGCAGAAATCAGCGGCATCGGTTTGAACGTCGTCCGCAAAACGCGCCCGATTGCGCTCGCCACCTTGGGCGCGCTGGCGGCAAACCTGCTGCTGCTGGGGCTTGCCGTACCGTCTGGCGGCGCGCGCGGCGCGGCGGCTGCCTGTGCCGCCTCATTCTGGCTGTTTTTTGCTTTCAAGACCGAAAGCTCCTGCCGCCTGTGGCAGCCGCTCAAACGCCTGCCGCTTTATCTGCACACATTGTTCTGCCTGGCCTCCTCGGCGGCCTACACCTGCTTCGGCACGCCGGCAAACTACCCCCTGTTTGCCGGCGTATGGGCGGCATATCTGGCAGGCTGCATCCTGCGCCACCGGAAAGATTTGCACAAACTGTTTCATTATTTGAAAAAACAAGGGTTTCCATTATGAAAATCATCCTGACCACTTCTATGTCGGGCTTGGGCGGCACGGAAACCGCCACCGTCCGCCTCGGGCGGCTGCTCAAACGGCGCGGGCACGACATCATCCTTGCTTCTTCGGACGGGTCTTTTGTCGGAGAGGCGCAAGCATCGGGCATCCGTTGGCAGCCGGTTGATTTTTACCGGGGCGGGCTTGCCGGCTACCTCAAAAGCACCTTTGCCTACGCCTGGATGCTGCGCCGCGAACAACCCGACATCATCGACTGCCAAATGGCGCGCGTCGTTCCAGCCTGCGCCCTTGCCGCCAAAATCGTTTCGCCGAAAACCAAAATCATCTACCACTCGCACGGTTTGGACGCGGCAACCTACCCCAAAATCGCCAAGCTCTTCGACAAGCTGGGCGTGTACATCATCGGCAACTGCAAACACGAGCGCGAAAAACTCATCCGCCACGGCTTCCCCGCCGGCCGGATTGCCTACGCCTACAACGCACTCCCCCCCCCCCCCGGAATTTCATTTCCGGAA
>NZ_CATQFT010000005.1:0-36284 GCF_958267405.1 Neisseria maigaei
CGCGCCCATCGTCTAGAGGCCTAGGACACTGCCCTTTCACGGCGGCAACCGGGGTTCGAATCCCCGTGGGCGTGCCAATTCAAAAACCTGCTTGTTTCGAGCAGGTTTTTTTATTATGAATCGCCATTCCTGCAATTTTTCGTCATTCCCGTGATTCCGTCATTCCCGTGATTCCGTCATTCCCGCAAACTTCCGTCATTCCCGTGAAAACGGGAATCTAGAATCTCAAACTTTCAGACGACCTTTGAATATCGCCGCCGCCCCGAAGGTCTGGATTCCCGCTTTCGCGGGAATGACGGAATTTTAGGTTTCTGTTTTTGTGGGAATGACGAATAAAGCGTGCTGGTTTATACTCGCCGCAACACGCGGTTCAGACGGCATCGCCCTCTTTTTTCATTATCAGTTGCTACGATGCCCCTACCGCCCTGCCCTATGCCTTGTCCTGCAATACGACATATAATGCACCACAAACCCCGCGCTGCGGTTTTCAGACGGCATCGCCGTGTTTTTTTACAGGCAGAAGCCCTTTTGGTCGGACGCAATAGATAAGGAGGAACATATGAAAGGCTCTTTCGTACAGTCCCTAAGCATCGCCGGTTCGGATTCGGGCGGCGGTGCGGGCATTCAGGCGGATTTGAAAACGTTTCAGATGCGCGGCGTGTTCGGAACGTGCGTCATCACCGCCGTTACCGCACAAAATACTTTGGGCGTGTCCGCGGTGCACCTCGTCCCGACCGAAACCATCACCGCACAAATCCAAGCAATCAGGGAAGACTTTGACATCCGCGCCTACAAAATCGGTATGCTCGGCACGGCGGAAATCATCGAATGCGTTGCCGACAGCCTGAAACACTGCGACTTCGGCAGGCGCGTACTCGACCCTGTGATGATTGCCAAAGGCGGGGCGCCGCTGTTGCAGGATTCCGCCGTTGCGGCACTGACGCGCCTGCTGCTTCCCGATACGGATGTATTGACCCCCAACCTGCCCGAGGCGGAAGCCTTGACCGGCGTGCATATCGAAAGCCGCAAAGATGCGGAACGTGCGGCAAAAATCCTGCTTGATTACGGTGTCAAAAATGTCGTTATCAAAGGCGGACATTTGAACGGCAGCACAAGCGGACGCTGCACGGATTGGCTGTTTACGCAAAACGAAACGCTGGAATTGGACAGCCCGCGCTTTCCGACCGCCCACACGCACGGCACGGGCTGCACGTTTTCCGCCTGCATTACCGCCGAGTTGGCAAAAGGCTCGGACGTTTGCGAAGCCGTACAGACTGCCAAGGCCTACATTACGGCGGCAATCTCAAACCCTTTGGAAATCGGCGCGGGACACGGGCCGGTCAATCATTGGGCGTATCGGGACTAACCGTAAAAATGCCGTCTGAAACAAAATGTTCAGACGGCATTTTTGAGGATTATTCAGGTTTTTTCGCCAGCATGGTTACAAATTTAAACCGTATCGGGTTGCCGTTTTCATCTTTGGCGTGCATAGAACCCAATTCTTCTTTGTATTCGACCAGCTCCCAATCCCGATAATAATCCTTCAGCTCGCCCTCTTTAAATTTGAAGGGGAACGGCATCGGACAGGGGAAATCCGCCGTATCCATTGCCGATACAATCAAATTGTACCCTCCCGCCGCCGTATGCGCCTGCATATCGGCAATCACGTCAGGCACGCGCTGCGGCATCAGGAACATCAGCACCACCGTTGCCACAATATAATCAAACTCGCCCTGAAGGGCGGCGGCGTTCAAATCATATTCCAGCGTGCGGACGTTCAAACCCTCCGCCTCTGCCAGCTCCGCCACGTTTGCCAAGGCGGCGGGATTGCAATCGGCGGCGGTTACGTCAAACCCCTTCAAGCCGAGGAACAGCGCGTTGCGCCCCTGTCCGCAACCCATATCCAACGCCCTGCCCGCCGGTACGGTATCCTGTGCCGCCGCGACCGCAGAATGCGTGGCACTCATCCCGTATTTTTTGTGAAAATAGTCTGCCGCCGCGCAATACAGCGACAAACGGATTTCGGCATCGTCCGTTTTCGGTTTGACCGAAAACACCTGCTGCGGCGCAAACACGCAATCGCCGCTTTCCGCCGACCAAACCTCCGCCGCCCCGTCCTGCGGGCGGACTTCGACATCGCCCTGCAACACATTCAGACAGACCCACTCCCTTTCTTTGGACGCATAGCCCGACAACAAAACTTCCGGCAGGTTTTCCACTTTCCATACAGGCATCTGTCCGAAACAAAACAACTCGCCACTTTGACCCACTATCCGCTCCTTCATATTCAAAAATAAAGTTGCACATTATATGCCTATTTCAATCCGCCGCAATCTTTCAGACGGCACGGCGCGCAAACCGCTTATAATCACGCCGGACACCACACAAAGGCACAATATGGACAAAACCGTTTACCTCTACACGGACGGCGCGTGCAAAGGCAATCCCGGCGCGGGCGGCTGGGGCGTGTTGATGCGCTACGGCAGCCGCGAAAAAGAACTTTTCGGCGGCGAGGCGCAAACCACCAACAACCGCATGGAGCTGACCGCCGTCATCGAAGGGCTGAAATCGCTCAAACGCCGCTGCACCGTCATCATCTGCACCGATTCGCAATACGTTAAAAACGGTATGGAAAACTGGATACACGGCTGGAAGCGCAACGGCTGGAAAACCGCCGCCAAACAGCCGGTCAAAAACGACGACTTGTGGAAAGAACTCGACGCGCTGGTCGGACGGCACCAAGTCAGTTGGACTTGGGTGAAAGGACACGCGGGACACGCGGAAAACGAACGCGCCGACGATTTGGCAAACCGTGGCGCGGCGCAGTTTTCCTGAGTGCCGCACCGACAGGAAAATGCCGTCTGAAAATTTAAAAGTTCTAGATTCCCGCCTGCGCGGGAATGACGGGATTTTAGGTTTCTGATTTTGGTTTTCTGTTTTTGAGGGAATGACGGGAATTTAGTAACCGTAGCAACTGCCTGCGCGACGGCTAAGGGGCTTCAGTAACTGTAGCAACTGCCTGTGCGGGAATGACGGACAATGGGCTTCAGACGGCATCTCTTACCTGCCGCTAAAACAGTTTGCTGCATCACTGTTCAAATGCGTCCGATATGTTTCAACACACAGGACGACACATAAAGCACCGCCCTATGTGTCGTCCTGATTTGGAAGGGGTTACACCACTCCCAAATATAGTGGATTAAATTTAAACCAGTACAGCGTTGCCTCGCCTTGCCGTACTATTTGTACTGTCTGCGGCTTCGTCGCCTTGTCCTGATTTAAATTTAATCCACTATAAAGTCTGATCTTGCCGCCCTAAAGGGCGGGGTTTCAACCGAAAAGGAAACACGATGAAGTGGTACAATTAGCGGCAATGCGGACAGACAAATTAGACTATAGTGGATTAAATTTAAACCAGTACGGCGTTGCCTCGCCTTAGCTCAAAGAGAACGATTCTCTAAGGTGCCGAAGCACCAAGTGAATCGGTTCCGTACTATTTGTACTGTCTGCGGCTTCGTCGCCTTGTCCTGATTTAAATTTAATCCACTATATCAGAAATTATCCTACCGTTTTTTAAACACTTTCAGGAATAAGGAAAAATGACCGCCCAACCCTGCCCCATCTGCACGGCGCAAAATGAAGACGTTTTGCTGCAAACCCCCAAGCTGCGCGTCATCGCCGTCCATAACGACAGCGGTTCGCCTGCATTCTGCCGCGTCATTTGGCGTAAGCATATTGCCGAAATGACCGACCTTTCGGCAGCGGAACGCGGCGAATTGATGGAAATGGTGTACAAAGTCGAAGCCGCTATGCGCCAAGTGTTCCGGCCGGCAAAAATCAACCTCGCCAGCTTGGGCAATGTCGTGCCGCACCTGCATTGGCATATTATCGCCCGCTTTGAAAACGATGCGTCTTTCCCTGCGCCGATTTGGGCAAACCCCGTCCGGAAACACGGTATGACCCTGCCGCAAGATTGGACGGAACAGCTTAAAAAGCTGCTTTAAGCCCGCCGATGCCGTCTGAAACCGTATGAAAGGGAAATTATGACCGAACCGACCTCCCGCCGCCGTTTCCTGAAAACCTGTACCGCCGCCGCAGGCGCGGGGCTGCTTCAGGCTTGCGGTACTGCGCCTGCTTCAAACAATGCCTCATCCGCGCCCTCTCACCCTGTTGCGAAAGCCCGAACCGTGTACCCCGAACCACCACGCCATTCCAACTCTGCCGACAATCTTCTGCGTATTGTCGCCTCCTCAGGCTTTGCCGAAGACATCAACCGCGTCAACACAGCCTTAACCCGCCTTTACAATGCGGGTTTTACCGTAACCAACCAACAGGCGGGCAACCGCCGTTTTCAGCGGTTTGCAGGCACGGACGCGCAACGCGCGGCAGATTTCCAAGAGGTCGCTTCCGGTCGCGTTGCCATGCCGAAAGTTCTGATGGGTTTGCGCGGCGGTTATGGTGCGGCACGCATTCTGCCGCATATTGATTTTGCCTCACTCGGCGCAAGAATGCGCGAACGTGGTACGCTGTTTTTCGGATTCAGCGATGTTTGCGCCGTCCAGCTTGTACTCTTAGCAAAAGGCAATATGATGAGTTTTGCCGGTCCGATGGCATACAGCGAATTCGGCAAACCCTCCCCCAGCGTGTTTACAATGGATGCCTTTATCAAGGGGGTAACCCAAAACCGCCTGACCGTTGATGTTCCTTATATCCAACGCGCCGATGTCGAAACCGAAGGCACGTTGTGGGGCGGCAACTTAAGCGTCCTCGCCTCGCTTGCCGGTACGCCTTATATGCCCGACATCGACGGCGGCATTTTGTTTCTCGAAGATGTCGGCGAACAGCCCTACCGCATCGAACGTATGCTCAATACGCTGTATCTTTCGGGTATTTTGAAGAAACAGCGCGCCATCGTGTTCGGCAATTTCCGTATGGGCAATATCCGCGACGTGTACGATCCGTCTTATGATTTTTCCGCCGTTGCCAAGCATATTTCGCGCACGGCGAAAATCCCCGTGCTGACAGGATTCCCCTTCGGACACATCAGCGACAAAATCACTTTCCCCTTGGGCGCGAACGCCCGAATCCGTATGAACGGAAACGGCGGTTATTTGGTCGCGTTTGAAGGCTATCCGACACTCGATGCGTCCGCCCTGACTTTGGATACCCTGCTCCCGCCGCCGGATTTGCCTATCTTCCCCGAAAGCGGTGTTGCCGATATTTCGGAATAAACCCGCAAACGGACAAATGCCGTCTGAAGCCTTCAGACGGCATTTGCCTGTAAAAAAACCGCACCTGATGGCAGGTGCGGTTTCCATTTTCAGGCTAAAACTTATTTGTCGCGGCCGAATACGATTTTAGTGGCTTGGATGGCAACGCAGATTGCACCGCCGATAAAGATCAAGTCGGCAGCAGTACGAACCCAGCGCAGGGTGTCGAGGATTTCCATTTGCAGGAACTCTTCGCTGCGGGCATACCACAAACCGTGCGTGATGGAGGCGTATGCCTGAATCGCGCCGACAGGCAGCAGGCTGATGGCAATCATGCTGACCAAGCCGCCGTTGAGCAGCCAGAAGCCCCAAGTCATCAGTTTGTCGTCAAACTGCGCGTTCGGTTTCAAGTAGCGTGCAACCAGCAATACGAAGCCCAATGCCAAGAAACCGTACACACCGAACAAGGCGGCATGCGCGTGAACAGCAGAAGTGTTCAAACCTTGGATATAGAACAGGGAAATCGGCGGATTGATCAGGAAGCCGAATACGCCGGCACCGATCATATTCCAAAAGGCGACTGCCACGAAGCACATCAGCGGCCAACGCAGGCGTTTTGCCCAGTCGGACAGGTGTTGGTAAGACCAATGCTCGTATGCTTCACGGCCCAGCAACACCAGCGGCACGACTTCCAAAGCGGAGAAGCAGGCGCCGATTGCCATAGAGGCGGAGGTAGAGCCGGAGAAGTACAGGTGGTGCAGCGTGCCCGGAACGCCGCCCAACATAAAGATGGCGGCAGCGGCCAAAGTGGAGGCAGTGGCGGTACTGCGGCGGACAAAGCCCATATTGTAGAAGACGAAGGCAAAGGCGGCAGTGGCAAATACTTCAAAGAAGCCTTCCACCCACAGGTGAACCACCCACCAACGCCAGTATTCCATTACGGCAATCGGGGATTTTTCGCCATAGAACAGACCCGGTGCGTAGAATACGCCCACACCGACCATAGAAGCGACAAAGATTGCCAGCAGGTTTTTGTCTACGCCTTTTTCTTTGAAAGCGGAAACCGTGCAGCGCAACATCAGGAACAGCCACAACAGCAGTCCGACCATCAAAAGGAGTTGCCAGAAACGTCCCAAATCGAGGTATTCGTAACCTTGGTGTCCGAACCAGAAGTTAAATTCGGGGGGAAGGATGTGCGTCAACGCAAAGAAGTTGCCCGCGTAAGAACCGCCGACCACGATGAAGAGGGCGATATAGAGGAAGTTCACGCCTGCACGTTGGAACTTGGGATCTTTACCGCCGTTGACAATCGGCGCGAGGAACAGACCTGCCGTCAAAAAGCCGGTTGCAATCCAGAAGATGGCGGATTGGATGTGCCAAGTACGGGTCAGGGCGTAGGGGAACCAGTCGGACATTTCAAAGCCCAACGCCTCATCGATGCCGTAGAAACCCTGACCTTCGACGGTGTAGTGCGCAGTCAGACCGCCCAGCAATACTTGTACCACAAACAAGGCGACCGTCAGGAAGACGTATTTGCCCAATGCTTTTTGCGAAGGGGTCAGTTGGATTTTGGAAATCGGGTCTTCAGACGGCACTTCCACTTCCTCGTGTTTGGTCAGGAAGGAATAACCCCACATCAGCAGACCGATACCCATCAAGAGCAATACAACGCTGGTAAACGACCACATGTAGTTTTCAGTAGTCGGTACGTTGTTAATCAAAGGCTCGTGTGGCCAGTTGTTGGTGTAGGTAAAGACCTCGCCGGGACGGTTGGTCGAAGCAGACCAAGAAGTCCAGAAGAAGAAGTCGAACAGTTTTTCACGCGCTTCTTTGCTTGGCAATGTGTTGTTTTTCATTGCAAAGTGTTCGCGGGTGGTTTGCAGTGCGGGATCGTCGCCGTAAACACCGTGGTAGTACGGCAGGATGCTTTCGATGGCTTTCACGCGCGTATCGCTGATGACCACAGAACCATCTTCCTTCACGCGGCTTTGGTTGCGGTATTCGTCGGCCAAGCGTGTTTTCAAGACAGCTTGTTCTTCGGGGGAAACCTCGTCGAATTTTTTGCCGTAAGTCTGTTGCGCGGTCAAATCCAACCAGGCGGACAACTCACGATGCAGCCAGTCGGCCGTCCAGTCCGGAGCCTGATATGCGCCGTGACCCAGAATCGAACCGACTTCCATACCGCCGGTACTCTGCCACGCAGACTGACCTGCCAAAATATCGTCTTTCGTCATCAAGACCTTGCCTGATGCGGAAACGACCTGTTCGGGGTAAGGCGGGGCTTTCTTATAAACCTCGCTGCCCATATAGCCAAGAATGGTAAAGCATACTGCCAGAACGGCAAACAGCAAGTACCACAGCTTCTTGTACTGTCCCATTTTGAGAGCTCCTTTTAATAAAGCAGTTGTTTAAAATTCACAGAATATGAATGTTAAAGATTGTAGCACGGTTTACCGCGCAAATAAACATTTGTTCAAACAAACTCACATATAAAACAAATACATATATGATAATAACTATCATTATTCTTTACTCGGGAATTGCCCTGCCTTTGCCTGCTCTGCCGAAACCCTGGCAAATCAGCCTATTCATTGTAATTTTTGGTAGTTATAAAGTATTAGAAGTATCATTTTAAGTTCATATTTTATGAATTATTTGACTTAAATCAAAATGCCCGCAATGGGGCAACCGCATAATCACACCAAGTTCTTAACCAATCCTTTCAGGACAATTTACTTTTCTTACAAAAGGAAAACATCATGAAACGCCAAGCCTTAGCTGCAATTATCGCTTCTATGTTTGCTTTAGCCGCCTGCGGTGGCGAACAAACTGCTCAAGCTCCTGCCGAAACCCCTGCCGCTTCCGCAGAAGCCGCAAGTTCCGCCGCACAAGCTGCCGCCGAAACGCCTGCAGGCGAACTGCCCGTCATCGATGCGGTTACCACCCACGCTCCCGAAGTACCTCCCGCAATCGACCGCGACTACCCTGCCAAAGTCCGCGTGAAAATGGAAACCGTCGAAAAAACCATGAAAATGGACGACGGGGTGGAATACCACTACTGGACATTTGACGGCGACGTTCCGGGCCGCATGATCCGCGTACGCGAAGGCGATACTGTAGAAGTCGAATTCTCCAACAACCCGTCTTCTACCGTTCCGCACAACGTCGACTTCCACGCCGCAACCGGTCAGGGTGGCGGTGCAGCCGCAACCTTTACCGCCCCGGGCCGTACTTCCACATTCAGCTTCAAAGCCCTGCAACCGGGCCTGTACATCTACCACTGCGCCGTCGCGCCGGTCGGTATGCACATCGCCAACGGTATGTACGGTCTGATTTTGGTCGAGCCTAAAGAAGGCCTGCCGAAAGTGGATAAAGAGTTCTACATCGTCCAAGGCGACTTCTACACCAAAGGCAAAAAAGGCGCGCAAGGCCTGCAACCGTTCGATATGGACAAAGCCGTTGCCGAACAGCCTGAATACGTCGTATTCAACGGTCATGTAGGTTCTATCGCCGGCGATAACGCGCTGAAAGCCAAAGCAGGCGAAACCGTGCGTATGTACGTCGGTAACGGCGGTCCGAACCTGGTGTCTTCCTTCCACGTCATCGGCGAAATCTTCGACAAAGTTTATGTTGAAGGCGGCAAGCTGATTAACGAAAACGTACAAAGCACCATCGTTCCTGCCGGCGGTTCCGCCATTGTCGAATTCAAAGTCGATATCCCGGGCAGCTACACTTTGGTCGACCACTCCATCTTCCGCGCATTCAACAAAGGCGCGTTGGGCCAATTGAAAGTAGAGGGTGCGGAAAACCCTGAAATTATGACTCAAAAATTGAGCGATACCGCTTACGCCGGCAGCGGCGCGGCTTCAGCCTCTGCTGCTTCCGCACCGGCTGCTTCTGCCCCGGCAGCCTCTGCATCCGAAAAAAGCGTTTATTAAACCGGATACCCGTCATTAGCGGGACAAACCACTGCCGCCGTACTTCATTACGCACGGCAGTGGTTTTTTAACAACCTAATCTTTCCTTTCGGAAGATTGATTCTTCAGACGGCATTCGCAGCTTTTCGTTTAAAATGCCGTCTGAAAAATCAATTTTAACCGCCTGTCAGGAGGCATAATATGAAGTTTGCCCGGTTACTCTTTCTCTGTGCGGCACTCGCCGGCACTCAAGCGGCATCTGCCGAAATGGTTCAAATCGAAGGCGGCAGCTACCGCCCGCTTTATCTGAAAAAAGATACCGGCCTGATTAAAGTCAAACCGTTCAAACTGGATAAATATCCCGTTACCAATGCCGAGTTTGCCGAATTCGTCAACAGCCACCCCCAATGGCAAAAAGGCAGGGTCAGTTCCAAACAGGCAGAACCCGCTTATCTGAAGCATTGGATGAAAAACGGCAGCCACAGCTATGCACCAAAGGCAAGCGAACTGAAACAGCCCGTTACCAATGTTTCCTGGTTTGCCGCCAACGCCTATTGCGCCGCACAAGGCAAACGCCTGCCGACCATTGACGAATGGGAATTTGCCGGACTTGCTTCCGCCACGCAGAAAAACGGCTCAAACGAACCCGGCTACAACCGCACTATTCTCGATTGGTATGCGGATGGCGGCCGGAAAGGCCTGCACGATGTCGGCAAAGGCCGCCCGAACTACTGGGGCGTTTACGATATGCACGGGCTGATTTGGGAATGGACGGAAGATTTCAACAGCAGCCTGCTTTCTTCCGGCAATGCCAACGCGCAAATGTTTTGCAGCGGCGCATCTATCGGGTCGAGCGACTCGTCCAACTATGCTGCCTTCCTCCGCTACGGCATCCGCACCAGCCTGCAATCCAAATATGTCTTGCACAACTTGGGCTTCCGTTGCGCAAGCCGATAACCCCTTCAATTACCAAAGCAGCTTTGGCGGTACTGAAAAGTACCGCCGTTTTTTGCCCGAAAATTCTAGTTTTGTTTCATCATCTTGCAATTTCAAGCAATATTTTGTAGGAAAAAACAAAATTATCTTGCGGTGAATCAAACCACCTTTGTGGCAAACCCGTCAAAATACCGACAACGTTTTATTTTTCCAACGAAATTTATAAAACTCATTCGGAGTATTACTACATTCCCGATCAGCGACGGTCTGCAAAACCGTCAAACTTTCCGACTATTTATCCAAACCAAGGAAATCCAATGAAAATTACCGGCTTCGGCGAGATACTGTGGGATGCTTTCCCTGATGGAAAAATTTTGGGCGGCGCACCTTTAAACGTGCTGTACAGATTACAATCGCTCGGTATGGATACCGCCATTATCAGCAGTAGGGGAAATGATGGCGACGGAGAAGAACTTGTCCGACAAATACAACAAAAGAACATCGTTTCCGACTTTGTCCAGATTCATCCGGATTATCCCACCGGTCAGGTTAAAGTGTCGCTGAATGCCCAAGGCAGCGCATCCTACGAAATTGTCTATCCCTGTGCATGGGACGGCATCCGGACAGAAGAAGCAGCACTGCACCGCGTTGCCCAATCCGATGCCTTTATTTTCGGCAGCCTGGCCATGCGCGACGAAACCTCCCGAAAAACTTTAAACAGCCTGTTGCAACAGGCAAAATTCAAAATCTTCGATGTCAACCTGCGCAAACCGCATTACGACGCTTCCCTGATTTTAGAAACCATGAAACAGGCTGATGTCGTCAAACTCAACGATGACGAACTCTACGAACTGTCAAAGATTTACGGATCGCCCTATCACAGTTTGGAGCAAAACATCGTTTATCTGGCAAAACTGACCGATACGGGCACTCTTTGCGTAACCTTGGGCAGCCACGGCGCAGTCCTGTACAAAAACGGGGAATTTTTCCGACACGGCGGATTTAAAATCAAAGTTGCCGATACCGTCGGTTCGGGCGACAGTTTCCTTGGCGGTCTGATTTATCAGCTGCTCAACCGCGCGGAACCCCAACATGCCCTCGCCTTCGCCTGCGCACTTGGTGCGCTGGTCGCCTCCGAACATGGCGCGACACCCGACATTTCCCCCGAACGCATCGGGCGTTTCATGAACCCTGTTTAAAACGCATGGAAAAATGCCGTCTGAAAGCCTTTCAGACGGCATTTTGCTTGAGATTCCGTTTACCAATGGCTGACAAACGCTTCCAAATCGGTATTCTTGGGCTTATGCGCTTCCTCTGTCGGCGTGCCGATCATCATCAGCCCGATGATTTTATCCTTATCCGCACAACCGAAAGCCTCCCGCAACAAGGGGCTGTTGACCCACATCCCCGTTATCCAGACATTGTCGAAACCTTGCGCCGTTGCCGCCAGTTGCAGCGCATACGCCGCACAACCCGCCGTCAGCATCTGTTCCCATTCCGGTTTCGGCTTAGGCACATCGCGGTTGGGCGCAAACGTTACACCAATAACCATCGGCGCCATATTGCCCACTTTTTCAGCCTTCTGCAACGCCTCCGCGCCAAAATTCAACGCGTCAACCGTCTGCGCCAAAATACTGCGGAAACGCTGCAAAGCAGTGTCCCCCTGAATCACGGTAAAACGGAAGGGGCGCATATTGCCGTGATCGGGAACTTGGGTTGCCGCCTGCAACATCTCTTCCAACTCCGCCGCATCGGGGGCGGGGGGCTTCAGTTTTTTGGAAGATCGGCGGTTCGTCAATAATTTTAAAGCATCCATATCGTTATACTCCGGTCATCGGTCGGGTGTTTCGGGCGCATATGCCGTCTGAAGGCTTCAGACGGCATATGCGGCATCAGCGCGGACGGCGGCAGGCTGCCAATATATCCATTTCCTTCCGATAGGTTTGGCTGTTGGAAATGTCCATCAGCCCCAATACCGTGCTGAAATAGTGGTCGTGCGAATATTCGTTTTCCGCCGCTTTTTGCTTGAGGCATTGGAAATCTATGCCCCCGTGTTGGCGGAAGGCTTTGGAAAACCACATAACCATCGGGATATGCGTCTGTCCGGAAGGCGCGATGGCGTAAGGCGCGGCGTGCAGGTACATCCCGTTTTCGCCCAGACTTTCGCCGTGGTCGGAAACATAATGCACCACGCTTTCCAAATCGTCGCGGTTTTCAAGTTTGCGGATAACCTTGTCGATAAACTGGTCCACATACAAAACCGTATTGTCGTAAGTGTTGACCAGCGTGGCGCGGGCGCATTTGTCGATTTCGTTGGTGTCGCAGGTCGGCGTGAATTTGCGTTCGGCTTCGGTATAGCGTTCGTAATATGTCGGCCCGTGGCTGCCGATGGTATGCAGGATTAAAACCGCGTCTTTATCGTTTTTGTTGAGAGCCTCGTCGAACTTGGTCAGCAGGATATTGTCGAGGCACTCGCCGTTGCGGCAGTATTCGGGCAGGTTGAGCGAAGTAACGTCGGTATTCGGCACTTTGCCGCACACGCCCTTGCAGCCGGAATCGTTTTCCAACCAGGTAACTTCCACACCGGCGCGCTGCACGATGTCCAGCAGGTTGTCTTGGTGTTCGGCTTTGATTTCGTCATAATCCGTGCGGTCGAAGGTTGAGAACATACACGGCAGGGAGTGCGCGGTCGATGTGCCGCAGCTTCTGACCTGCGGGAAATTGACAATTTCATCGCCGCGCGCGGCAAGCAGCGGCGTAGTTTGGCGGCTGTAACCGTTCAAACCCCAGTTGGCGGCACGCGTGGTCTCACCCACGACCAGCACCACGAAACGGCGCAGGCTGCCGGCCGGCCGGTTTTGCACGACCGCCATATCCAATTGCGTATAAGGAATATTGGAACGCTTCCAATCTTTGTATTTCGACACGCCCGCGCCGATGAAATTAGACGGCACAATCAGATGGGTAACCGACTTGTTGTTGCGGAAAAACGAGGCGTAATCCTGATATTGCAACATCGCGATGCCCAACGCGCACAAAAAGGAAACGGCGGCAAGCACAAGGCGCGTCAAAAGCTCCTTATACCAAACGCGGTATTTGACCTTGACGGCGATATACGCCAGCGCGGGCAATACGCCCAAACATACAATCCACAGCACATAACCCGGCGTAATCAGGCGCGCGCTTTCGGCAGCCGTAGTTTGCAAGACATTATTCAACATCGACTTGTTGAAATAGATATTGAAAAATATTTCTTGGTAAGACACCGCCGCACTGATAACCAATATCAACGGAATCAATACTTTATGCACAAAAGGCAGAGCAATGACGTGAAAAACGAAATTACTTAAAAAAAACAGCACCACCGGCATCGTATAGAGGAAGATATCCGCCCCGGTGCCGTTAAAAGGATGAAGCTCGACAACTTTGGCAAAAAAGGCGTAATTCAATACCAGCGAAGAATACAGGGAAAGGAAGGCAATCAGCACGGAAGAGCCGAGCTTCGGCCTCAAGTTCGGTTTTATCATTTGGAATGTGTCGGATAAGGGTTGGAAAAGGCATCCGGAATCCGGATTATTGAAAAAGATTCTTAATTATAAGGCAACGGAGCAAAGCAGAGCAAGAAAACGGCGGCTGTGCAGGGGTTTCCGCCCGCCATTCAAACGTCCGGCAGACATAAAAACATCGGAAGCAAGATTCGAACCGGGCGGCAAACGCCCTTGCCGGAAAAGCGGGCAAGGCATTTCATATTGGAAAAACCCGGCCGCGCCGCCGACGGGACAGTCCGGCACAAACAGCATCACGCCCGGATTGAAAAAGACGGATAGCCGCCGGCAGCGCAGTTTTACCCCGCATCCCAAAACGCCGCCGGAGAACGCCGAAACAGCCGATGCCGTCTGAAGCAGCTTCAGACGGCATCTGGACATCAACCGTAACGCCGTTGGAAATCGCGCATAAAATCTGCCAAAGCCCGCACACCTTCGAGCGGCATCGCATTGTAAATGCTGGCGCGCATCCCGCCGACGGTTTTATAACCCTTGAGCAGGCACAAGCCCTGCAACTCGGCTTCCAACACAAAGCGGCGGTCCAAATCCTCGCTTTCAGTTTTGAAGACCACGTTCATTTTGGATCGCGCATCGGGATGGATATCGTTGATATAAAAACCGCCGCTGCCGTCTATCGCTTCATACAAGGTTTGCGCCTTCAGCCGATTGACCGCTTCAATTTTTTTCACGCCGCCCTGCGTTTGCAGCCAGCGGAACACCAAGCCTGACATATAAATCGCGTAAGTTGACGGCGTGTTGTACATACCGTCGCGGTTGATGTGCGAACGGTAGTTGAACACATCGGGAATATCGTTCGGACAACGCTCGAGCAAATCCTCGCGGATAATCACCACCGTAACCCCTGCCGGCCCGATGTTTTTCTGTGCGCCTGCGTAAATCAGTCCGTAGTCGGCAACATCAAACTCACGCGACAGAATCTCGCTGGACATATCGCACACCAGCGGCGGCAGGCCGTCTGAAAGCTTGGGGACAGTTTGGTATTGCAGGCCGTTTACGGTTTCATTAATCGCAAAATGAACAAACGCGGAATCCGGGTTAACATCCCAATCCTCAACCGCCGGCAGGTTTTTATAGGCATATTGCACGCCCCCATGCGCCGCCAAACGGATTTCCGTATCGGTCAAACGGCTCATCTGTTCATAAGCGATACGGCTCCAGTTGCCCGTTACCACCGCGTCGGCAGTGCGGAAACCGTGTGCCAGATTCATGGCTGCCATATTAAATTGGGTTGTTGCTCCGCCCTGCAGAAACAATATCTTATAATTGTCAGGCACTTTCAAAAGCTGCCTCAAATCCTGTTCCGCATGATGCAGGATGCTCAAAAACATTTCCGAACGGTGGCTCATTTCCATCACGGAAAAACCCGTACCGTTGTAGTCCGACATTTCCTGCCGCGCCGTTTCCAACACGGCTTCAGGCAATACGGCAGGGCCGGCGGAAAAATTGTAAATCGGATAAAGAGACATGATGCAGCCCTGATTCTGAACAATAACCCGCCCGATTTTAGGCTTGCAGCAGGCTTTGTGCAAGGATGGGAAATACCTGTCCTCCGCCAGATTCCATGCCGCCCGAACACGGAAAATAATATCAATATATTGATTTATAAACATAAAAATCATACCAACGACAAATAGATACATTTGTTTTGTCAACAATATTCACGATTTCCCATTACAAACCTCCCTTACACCCGCTTTTTCCGTCCCAAAAACACAAAATAAATCAACACTTTCATTTCTCCGCAAAAGCGGTTATAATCACGCCGATTTTTCAACTTTGACGAAAAATGGCCACGGGGCCATTTTTTTATTATGTACATAGGGAGCAGCATGGATATTCAAACCATCCTCGAAAAAACCCTGCCCGGCCTGGGCTACGAACTGGTCGATTTCGAACTGACCGCGCAAGGAACATTGCGCGTGTTCATCGACAAAGAAGGCGGCATTACCGTCGAAGACTGCGCAACCGTCAGCAACCACTTGAGCCGCGTGTTTATGGTGGAAGACATCGACTATAAAAACCTGGAAATTTCCAGCCCCGGACTCGACCGCCCCTTGAAAAAAGCCGCCGACTTCGTGCGCTTTGCCGGTCAGCAGGCAAAAATCAAAACCCGCCTGCCGATAGACGGTCAAAAAAACTTTATCGGTAAAATCGAAGGCTACGAAAACGATACCGTTACCGTATCCTTCGACGGCAAAACCGTGCAAATCGGGTTGGACAACATCGACAAAGCCCGTCTGCGCCCCGAATTCAAATTCTAAAACACAGCAATATTGGAGATTTTTAAAATGAGTCGTGAAATGTTACAGCTGGCAGAAGCACTGGCAAGCGAAAAAAACGTTGATGCGGAAGTCGTCTTCCAAGCACTGGAATTCGCACTCTCTACCGCCGCCAAGAAAAAGGCAGACCGCGAACACATGGACGTGCGCGTCCAAATCAACCGCGATACCGGCGAATACCAAACCTTCCGCCGTTGGCTGATTGTCGCCGATGAAGACTATACCTATCCCGATGTCGAAAAAACCATCGAGGAAATCCAAGAGGAAATTCCCGGCACTACCATCCAAATCGGCGAATACTATGAAGAGCAGCTGCCCAACGAAGGCTTCGGCCGCCAAGCCGCGCAAACCGCCAAACAAATCATCCTGCAACGCATCCGCGATGCCGAGCGCGAGCAGAATCTGAACGAGTTTCTCGCCGTCAAAGAAGACATCGTGTCCGGCACGGTCAAACGCGTCGAACGCCACGGCATCATCGTCGAAGTCGTTGCCGGCAAACTGGACGCGCTGATTCCGCGCGACCAAATGATTCCGCGCGAAAACTTCCGCAGCGGCGACCGCATCCGCGCCCTCTTCCTGCGCGTCGAAGAAATCGGCAACACCGGGCGCAAACAAGTCATCCTGAGCCGTACTTCCGGCGATTTCCTCGTCAAACTGTACGCCAATGAAGTACCTGAAATTGCAGACGGCATGCTTGAAATCCGCGCTGTCGCCCGCGACCCAGGACAACGTGCCAAGGTCGCCGTCAAAGCCAACGACCAGCGCATCGATCCGCAAGGCACCTGTATCGGCGTTCGCGGTTCGCGTGTCAACGCGGTCAGCAACGAATTGTCCGGCGAACGCATCGACGTTGTCCTTTGGTCGCCCGAGCCTGCCCAATTCGTCATGAGCGCGCTTTCCCCCGCTGAAGTCAGCCGCATCGTCATCGACGAAGACAAACACGCCGTCGATGTCATCGTATCCGAAGACCAGCTCGCGCTCGCCATCGGGCGCAGCGGTCAAAACGTGCGCCTCGCCTCCGACCTGACCGGCTGGCAGCTCAACATTATGACTTCCGCCGAGGCAGACGAACGCAACGCCGCCGAAGATGCCGCCATCCGCCGCCTGTTTATGGATCACTTGAATGTGGATGAAGAAACCGCCGACGTGTTGGTTCAAGAAGGTTTTGCAACCTTGGAAGAAGTCGCCTATGTTCCTGCCGCCGAACTGCTTGCCATTGAAGGATTTGACGAAGAAATCGTCGATATGCTCCGCAACCGCGCCCGCGATGCCATCCTGACCATGGCGATTGCCGCCGAAGAAAAACTGGGCGAAGTATCCGACGATATGCGCAACCTCGAAGGCGTAGATGCCGATATGCTCCGCAGCCTTGCCGAAGCCGGCATTACCACACGCGACGACTTGGCAGAGCTTGCCGTGGACGAACTGATTGAAATCACCGGTGTAAACGAAGAAACCGCAAAAGCCGTCATCCTGACCGCACGCGAACACTGGTTTACCGAAGACAAATAAAGGGGGTACAGATGAGTAACACAACCGTAGAACAATTTGCCGCCGAGCTGAAACGCCCCGTCGAAGACCTGTTGAAACAGTTGAAAGAAGCCGGCGTCAGCAAAAACAGCGGCAGCGATTCCCTGACGCTGGACGACAAACAGCTTCTGAACGCCTACCTGACCAAGAAAAACGGCAGCAACGGCGGCACCATCAGCATCCGCCGCACCAAAACCGAAGTCAGCACCGTTGACGGCGTAAAAGTCGAAACACGCAAACGCGGACGCACTGTCAATATTCCTTCTGCCGAAGAGTTGGCAGCACAGGTAAAAGCCGCCCAAACCCAAGCCGCACCTGTCCAGACTGAGCAGACGGCAGAAGACGCGGCAAAAGCCCGAGCCGAAGCTGCCGCACGTGCAGAAGCCCGTGCCAAGGCAGAAGCGGAAGCGGCAAAACTGAAAGCGGCAAAAGCAGGCAACAAAGCCAAACCTGCCGCACAGAAACCCACCGAAGCAAAAGCCGAAACCGCACCCGTTGCGGCGGAAACCAAACCCGCCGAAGAAAGCAAAGCGGAAAAAGCCCAAGCCGACAAAATGCCGTCTGAAAAACCCGCCGAGCCCAAAGAAAAAGCCGCCAAGCCGAAACACGAGCGAAACGGCAAAGGCAAAGATGCCAAAAAAACGGCGAAACCTGCCGCACCTGCCGTGCCGCAACCCGTGGTCAGCGCGGAAGAACAGGCGCAACGCGATGAAGAAGCACGCCGCGCCGCCGCACTTCGCGCCCACCAGGAAGCCCTGTTGAAAGAGAAACAGGAACGCCAGGCACGCCGCGAAGCCATGAAACAACAGGCAGAACAACAGGCAAAAGCCGCACAGGAAGCCAAAACCGGCAGACAGCGTCCCGCCAAAACTGCCGAGAAACCGCAGGCAGTCGCACCGGCCGTCGAAAACAAACCTGTCAATCCGGCAAAAGCGAAAAAAGAAGACCGCCGCAACCGCGATGACGAAGGTCAAGGCCGCAACGCCAAAGGCAAAGGCGGAAAAGGCGGACGCGACCGCAACAATGCACGCAATGGAGACGACGAGCGCGTACGCGGCGGCAAGAAAGGCAAAAAACTCAAACTCGAGCCGAACCAACACGCCTTCCAAGCACCGACCGAACCCGTCGTACACGAAGTCTTGGTTCCCGAAACCATTACCGTTGCCGATTTGGCGCACAAAATGGCGGTCAAAGGCGTGGAAGTGGTCAAAGCCCTGATGAAGATGGGCATGATGGTTACCATCAACCAATCCATCGACCAAGACACCGCCCTGATTGTCGTCGAAGAACTCGGACACATCGGCAAACCTGCCGCCGCCGACGATCCCGAAGCATTCTTGGACGAGGGCGCGGAAGCAGTGGAAGCCGAAGCATTGCCGCGTCCGCCCGTCGTTACCGTGATGGGCCACGTCGACCACGGCAAAACCTCGCTGCTGGACTACATCCGCCGCGCCAAAGTGGTACAGGGCGAAGCGGGCGGCATTACGCAGCACATCGGCGCGTACCACGTCAAAACGCCGCGCGGCGTGATTACCTTCTTGGATACTCCGGGTCACGAAGCCTTTACTGCTATGCGTGCACGCGGTGCGAAAGCAACCGACATCGTGATTCTTGTGGTCGCCGCCGACGACGGCGTGATGCCGCAAACCATCGAGGCAATTGCCCACGCCAAAGCGGCAGGCGTTCCGATTGTGGTTGCCGTCAACAAAATCGATAAAGAAGCCGCCAACCCAGAGCGTATCCGCCAAGAGCTGACCCAACACGAAGTCATCCCCGACGATTGGGGCGGCACGGTTCAATTCATCGATGTTTCCGCGAAAAAAGGAACAAACATCGACGCACTGCTCGAAGCCGTATTGCTCGAAGCCGAAGTATTGGAACTGACCGCACCTGTCGATGCGCCCGCCAAAGGCATCATCGTCGAGGCGCGCTTGGACAAAGGGCGCGGCGCGGTTGCCACATTGCTGGTTCAAAGCGGCACGCTGAAAAAAGGCGATATGCTGCTGGCCGGTACGGCATTCGGCAAAATCCGCGCGATGGTCGATGAAAACGGCAAATCCATTACCGAAGCCGGCCCGTCCATCCCCGTCGAAATCCTCGGCTTGTCCGACGTACCGAATGCGGGCGAAGACGCGATGGTATTGGCGGACGAGAAAAAAGCGCGCGAAATCGCCCTCTTCCGTCAAGGCAAATACCGCGACGTGCGCCTTGCCAAACAGCAGGCGGCGAAGCTGGAAAATATGTTCAACAATATGGGCGAAACCCAGGTCCAATCTTTGTCGGTCATCATCAAAGCAGACGTGCAAGGTTCTTACGAGGCTTTGGCGGGCAGCCTGAAAAAACTGTCCACAGACGAAGTGAAAGTGAACGTGTTGCACAGCGGCGTGGGCGGCATTACCGAATCGGATGTCAACTTGGCCATCGCGTCCGGGGCGTTCATTATCGGCTTTAACGTGCGTGCAGATGCCTCTTCGCGCAAACTTGCCGAAAATGAAAACGTGGAAATCCGCTACTACAACATCATCTACGATGCCATCGACGACGTGAAGGCGGCGATGAGCGGTATGCTTTCCCCGGAAGAGAAAGAACAGCTTACCGGCACGGTCGAAATCCGTCAGGTCATCAGCGTTTCCAAAGTCGGCAACATTGCAGGCTGTATGGTTACCGACGGCGTGGTCAAACGCGATTCCCATATCCGCCTCATCCGCAACAACGTGGTCATCCATACCGGCGAGCTGTCGTCTTTGAAACGCTACAAAGACGATGTTAAAGAAGTCCGTATGGGCTTTGAGTGCGGCCTGATGATTAAAGGCTTCAATGAAATTATGGAAGGCGACCAACTGGAATGCTTCGACATCGTCGAAGTGGCACGCACCCTGTGATTTTGATGCGGAAAAATGCCGTCTGAAGCCTTCAGACGGCATCAGAAAACGGGTTCTGTATGTTGCAGAACCCGTTTTTTTACCGCCGTCCGCAGCACCCCGTCCCGATTGCACGCCCGCCCGGCTGCCGCAAACCGGCTTCAGACGGCATTATTTGCCCGCCAAGCGTATCCCGAGCTTCTCCGCATATTCCCTGCGTTCGGCGCGGTCGGTTTCGGGGCGGTGCGTATTGAGGGACGACCATTTCCACCTGCTGCGGGCTTTGTGGAGTTCGGGCGGGAGTTTGTCCGGCATCCAAGGGGCTTTAAGGCTGTGCAACCCGACTTGCGATTGTGCCGCGTGTCCGCGCGTTTGCAGGACGTGGAGCAAACCGAGGGCGCGGGCGGCGAGCAGGGTCAGGGTTTCGGGATCGGTGTGTAAGGTTTGGCGGCCGGCAAGTTTGTCGGAAATGGTGCGGGTATTGGGCAGGATGCCGCCCAAAAAGCCGCCGATTGCCGTACCTAATCCGAGCGAGCCGCCGAGTGTGGCGATGTCCAGCCCCAAGCCGATGAGCGCGCCGGTTGCCGCGCCCGTGCCGGTGCGGATGCCGTATTGCTTGAGCAATTCGCTGTCGAACGGGTCTTGGCGGAAGGCTTGCGGCATCCAACCGCCGCCGTCGATTTCGCTGTGGTAGAAACGATAGAGGGCAAACAGCCGCTGCTGCATCTGCCGTTCGAGTTGGCGTATTTCCGCCTGCATGGTCTGCAACACGGTGGCGGTATCCTCGTTTTCGTCCACTTCCTGCCTGAAGGCGGCGGCATCGAGCAGGAAATCGGCGATTTCGCGGCGCGCTTCGCCGTCCAGCCGCTGCCATTCGCGCTGGCGCATGGCTGTCAGGCGGTCGAGTGTGCTGCGTTCGGGCAACATGGTGGCGAGGTTTTCCCACAGGCGCAGTTCGCCTTCAAAATCAAAGGCGACGGTATCAAATCCGGCGTAAACGTGCAGCGTGCGCCGCGCCAGCATGGTCGTCCACGCTTCGGGAAGCTGTCCGCCGGTGAAGTTGAACACGGGCATGACGGGTTTGGCACACCACGACAGGACGGTCAACTCGTCCCTGTATTTGTCGAGAACCGGCTCGCGCGCGTCGATGACGTACATTGCCATATCGCTTTGCAAGACTTGCCGTAAAACTTTGGCTTCTTGGTTGAAATCGTGATGCGCGCCGTGGCTGCCGAGAAACTGTTGCAGCCGTTCGATGCCGTCTGAACGATTGTCCGTATGGTTTTCCAGCCATTCCAAAACACCACCCGCGTCTTCGAGTCCGGGCGTGTCGTACAGGAAAACCAGCGTGTCTGCGCCGTCGCTGATGGCGGCTTCTTCGACATGGCGCGTGGTCGATGGGGCGTTTCTGACTTCGCCGAAACCGCTGTCGCGCAAAAGGGTACGCAGGAGCGAGGTTTTGCCGGTGTTGGTGTGTCCGACGACGGCGAGGGAAAGGGGGCGTGTGTTCATGGTGTTTTGTGATAAGAAAGATGGGGTTCAGACGACCTTTATAAGTATCCGTATATTGTCAAGGTTTGGTCTTTTATTTCAAATTCGTATTGCCCACGCTCCCGTATGGCTTGGGTCAGGCGAGCCGCGCAGACATCAGGAGGCAGGACTGTTTCAATATATTCGATTTCGGACAACTTCAGCGGGCCGGCAATCCAATCATCACTGTAACCGCGTAAATCTTCCGAATAAATTTCCAAACGCATATCATACATCCGCTCATCGCCCAACATTTTGGCTTTGGCAAACTGTTGCCCTGTTTCTGCAAAAACCACATCGAAAATTTTTTGCCATTTGCTGTCATTCATCAGCCACGTTTTGCCCGTTCTAATTGAAGCAATGCGCCTGTTGTGTCTCCGTTGCGCTTCACTATCCATTATGCAGCCCCGCTTCGGTTTTCAGACGACCTTCCTGCGCCGCCCTGTCTGGTTCCAACCACGCCGCGCCGCATTCGGTCAGCGCGTTACGCCAATGTTCCAGCTTTTCCGACAGGCCGTCTGAAAGCCCCTGTTCCGCCAGAAGCTGCACCACCGCGCCGCCCTGCGCCGCTTCCGAGAGTCGGACAATCTGCCGCAACACGCCGCGGTCGGGGACGGTTTCCGCGCGCACGCCGATAAGCAGTTGCGCCGGTTTCTGCTTCAGCTCTGTCTCCAGCGCGGCAACCTGTTCCCGATTGGCGGCAACGCCTTTATCCAGCCATTCCTGCGCCAGCCTGCCCTCAAACCACGTGCCTTCGTGCCACTCGGTTTCCAGCATGACCGCCCACTTGGGCGCGTCGTTTAAGGTGATTTTCGGGGAAACGGCGGACACGGTTTCCCGACGCGTATCCGCATCGGTGATTTTGTTCTGCCAGCGGCGGATGACCGCCTGATAATAGGTTTTTTCCAAATCCAAGCCGTTTTCGCTTGTTTTCAAAAGGATTTTACACACTACCCAAGCCAAGAGGCGCGGCAGGATGCCGTAGCAGGCGATACTGCCGACCAGCAGCCCCGACCAAGCCCGCGCATCGGCGATATTGCCGTTCAGACGGCCTTCGATGACCGCCCGCGCATCAGGCACGGGAAAACCCAGTTTCGCAGGCAGCCATGCCAACATTTCCACCAGCCGTACCGAAGACGAATCGCCCAACAGCGTACTTTCCCAGTTGAACGTATATTGCCGCACCAAAAGCAGCAGCAATACCGACACCAGCATTCCGAGCAGCGTGCAGAGCCACAGGCTGTGCGACGTTGCACCTATTTTCCAACGTACCGAAGGTTGCCGCCATTCGTCCGCATACAGCCGCAACACCGCCTGATTGACGGGGTCTCTGCCCCGAAACCACGTCGCCGGGCTGCTGAAAAACCGCCCCACTTTCACGCGCAGGAACAACGTTGCCAACCATACTGCCAACATCAGCGTATTCATGCCCAATACGCCCGCCAAAACCAAAAAGAAATTCAGCCCCTGATTGTCCATCAGAAGATAAGTGCCTGAAAATCCGGCGGTAAACATCATCGATGCCGCCACCACCCACAACCAGAACGACCCCACACGCACACGTTCCAACGTGTCCCGCAGCATACGGTTCCTGTCGATCATCTCCGCCCGACGGATGATTTTTTCCTCCGTACTGCCGTCCACGCGGCGCAAAGCCTCCGTCGCCTGCACGGGATCGCCGCTGAAAATAAAACCGCCTTCGTCCAAAATACGGACCAGCTCAACCAGTTTTCGGGATGGATTCAACATAAAATGCCGTCTGAAAATAAAAAACAGATTTTAACACACGCATTTTCAAGAATATTCACAGTGTAGGCAAAGAGTAAATCCCACACAGGGGCAAAAGTATCGGCGTAAACTGACTGCCTCTACTTTCCCGAAAGATTGTGCGATGTATGCAGGCGAACGCTTCAATACTTACAGCCATTTGAGCGGTTTGATTCTGGCGGCGGCAGGTTTGGTGCTGATGCTGCTGAAAACCATAGGACACGGGGACGGCTACCGTATCTTCAGCGTATCGGTTTACGGTATCAGCCTTCTTCTGCTCTATTTGAGTTCTTCGCTGTACCACGGAATTGCAGCCGGAAAACTGAAAAGCATTTTGAAAAAAACCGACCACTGCATGATTTATGTGCTGATTGCCGGAAGCTACACACCGTTTGCACTGGTTTCTTTGAGAAACGGGCCGGGCTGGACGGTATTTTTGCTGTCATGGCTGCTGGCGGCTGCAGGAATCGCACAAGAACTCACCATCGGACGGAAAAGCGAAAAACGTCTGCTGTCTATTGCGATTTATATCGTAATGGGCTGGATGGTCTTGGCGGTAATGAAATCCCTGACAGCCTCACTCCCGCCGGCAGGACTGGCTTGGCTGGCGACAGGCGGTATGCTGTACAGCGTCGGCATTTACTGGTTTGTAAACGATGAAAAAATCCGACACGGGCACGGAATCTGGCATCTGTTCGTATTGGGCGGCAGCATCACCCAATTTGTCAGCGTGTACGGTTATGTAATCTGAATGCCGTCTGAAACACAAAAACCTCCCAAACCTGAAGATTGGGAGGTTTTCTCTTTGCCGGACATTATTGTTTATCGTGGAACTCGTGGAATTCATACTGATAGGACAAATCCCGACCCGCTTTTTTCTGTGCCAAATAATCATCATAAATGGCACGGATTTCCTTACGCAACAAAAACAGGGCAATCAAGTTCGGGATAACCATAAAGCCGTTGAACATATCGGACAGGCTCCAAACCAAATCGACTTTGCCGAGCGTACCCAAAACAATGGCAAGCAGAACCAATGCGCGATAGATGCCCAAGTGTCTTCCCCTGAAAAGGAAACGGATGTTGGACTCACCGAAATAATACCAACCGATAATGGTCGTAAAGGCGAAGAAGGTCAGACACACGGCAAGCAATTGCGAACCGAAGCCCGGAAATGCCTTGTTAAAGGCAAATTGAGTAACCGCCGCGCCCTGTTCGCCCGAAAGGTTGGCATCAGTCAGCAGGATAATCAGCGCAGTTGCCGTACATACCAAAATCGTATCGATAAATACACCGACAAATGCCGCCATACCTTGCTGCACAGGATGCTTCACATCCGCAGTCGCATGGGCGTGCGGCGTAGAACCCATACCTGCTTCGTTTGAAAACAGACCGCGCGCCACGCCGAAACGTATCGCTTCACGCATACCGATACCCGCAGCACCGCCCAAAACGGCTTCGGGATTGAAGGCGGCGGTAAAGATGTGGTTGAACATCGGCACAATATGGTCGGAAAATTCAAACAGGATAACGACGGCGCACAAAATATAAACAACCGCCATAAACGGCACGACAAACTGGGCAATATTGGCAATACGGTTCACGCCGCCAATCACAACCATGCCCGCAAGGACGGCAAGCACAATACCGACTGCCAAAGAAGGCACATCAAATGCAATGGTAACGGCAGAAGCGATGGAGTTTGCCTGAGTCGCATTGCCGATAAAGCCCAACGCGACAATCAACGCAATGGAAAAGAAACCGGACAAAAAACGCGCCGCGCCCCTGCCGATTTTCGGAGTCAGACCGTGCGTAATATAAAACGCGGGGCCGCCGATGTATTTGCCGTGGCTGACGACGCGGTATTTCTGCGCCAGCAGTGCTTCCGCAAAAATCGTGGACATCCCCAAAACGGCAGAAAGCCACATCCAAAAAATCGCGCCCGGCCCGCCTGCGGTAATGGCGGTCGCCACACCGGCGACGTTGCCCGTACCGATTTGCGCGGATATGGCAACCGCCAACGCCTGAAACTGCGATAAGGACTTATCGTCTTTATCGCCTTTGGCAAACAAGCCGCCGAATACGGATTTGAATCCCGCGCCCAGCTTGGTAATCTGCGGCGCACCAAGATACAGCGTAAAAAACAGGCCGATACCCAAAAGGGCGTAAATCAACAGGTAGTCCCAAAGGAACCGATTGACTGTACCCACCAGAACAGACAATATATTTTCCATAAAATAAACCTTATCTTACGATTAAAATGACTGCTTTCCCCAAGACATTCCAATAAGGAAACACGGCGAGCAGACCGTATTTGCCGCAACAGATGCCTTCAATTGTCAACAATCGGGGAGAAGCTGTGCCATCATACCGTAAAATATCGTTAATTAAAATATTTCTTTATTTTTAAGCGGAAAGCGGAGGAAATCGCCTTCAGACGGCATAGACAACGGCACGGCATAAAACAGGATATTTTGGGTGCTTGCAACTTATGTTAAAATGCCGACCGTAAAAAATCTGACAAAAACAGATTAATTATTTGAAATAAGAAAGGAAATTTATGGCAGGCCATAGCAAGTGGGCGAATATCCAGCATAAAAAAGCCCGTCAGGATGCCAAACGCGGCAAAATCTTCACCCGTTTAATCAAAGAAATCACCGTTGCGGCGCGTATGGGCGGCGGCGATCCCAGTGCCAACCCGCGCCTGCGTCTGGCTTTGGAAAAAGCAGCCGAAAACAATATGCCCAAAGACAATGTGCAACGTGCCATCGATAAAGGTACGGGCAACTTGGAAGGCGTGGAATACATCGAGTTGCGCTACGAAGGCTACGGCATCGGCGGCGCGGCTTTGATGGTGGACTGCCTGACCGACAACAAAACCCGCACCGTTGCCGACGTGCGCCACGCGTTTACCAAAAACGGCGGTAACTTGGGTACCGACGGCTGCGTGGCGTTCAACTTCGTGCATCAGGGCTATTTGGTATTCGAACCCGGTGTTGACGAAGACGCGCTGATGGAAGCGGCTTTGGAAGCCGGTGCGGAAGACGTGGTTGCCAACGACGACGGTTCCATCGAAGTCATTACCGCGCCAAACGATTGGGCGGGCATAAAATCCGCTTTGGAGGCGGCAGGTTACAAATCCGTTGACGGCGACGTAACCATGCGCGCCCAAAACGAAACCGAACTCGCCGGCGATGATGCCGTCAAAATGCAAAAACTGATTGACGCGCTGGAAGACTTGGATGACGTGCAAGACGTTTACACTTCCGCCGTATTGAATCTGGACTGATACGCAGCACAGCAGACATACAATAAAATGCCGTCTGAACCTTTCAGACGGCATTGATTTATTTAGCCCTTGCCCACACCCACCAAACCGTCAGAACAACCGCCAAAAAATACGCCGCGCTCCAAACAGGCAAGGCAATTCCCAGCAGATAATCCGGTTCGGCACAATTTCCGAACCCGCGCACGACAGGCTCGAACCAATCAAACAAAGGCCAGCCCTTCAATCGAAACGTCCACGGCGCGCCGCACGAAGGAGCGGTTCCCGGCGGCAGCGACTGCAACCACAACTGATATGCCGCAACAGAAATACCCGTAACGGCAGGAATGCTGATAAAGACAGCACCGAACAAACCGCCTGCCCTTCTTCTTGGTCTGCACATCAGGACAATTGCCGCGCACAATGCGGTTGCCAAAACGCACAACCGCTGACTGATACACAAAACGCAAGGCTCCATACCCAAAACATACTGTGCCGCCAAAGAACCGGCAAATGCACAGACCGAAACGGCAAACAGCAGCCAAACGGCTTTTCTAAATAACGGGGTCATTTTCTCAACACACCAATCAAAATACCGATATGCCGATTTTGCTGGATATATCCCAAGATGGCAAGGGACGAATCGACACCGGGCAGGTGCGGACGATTTCGGTTTTCCCCGATATGCACAAGACCTGACAAGGGACAAAACGGCGATTTGCCCGCACAATGCCCGCAAAAAAAAATACATCCGGAGGATTTTAATTTCGGCAAATTTAGCGAATCAAAAGCAACAGCCGATAAAGAAAAGGCAAAAGTTTATTTCAATGAAAGCATATGATTTTTTTGAATAAGCGGATTGACGGGCTTTTGAGAGAATTTGTTACCGGATAGCCATCGGGCAAGTTTTTTGCAAAATTTGAATCGGTCAGGTAAATTTTCAAAAAATAATTGACAGCAGATAAGAAACAGCGGATAATTACCGCCGTTGAGTTGCTTGATGCAGCTTGATTTTTCTCCTCTATTTCTCCTTTGTAGACTTGGCACACATTCAATCGGATGTGTGCATTTTTTTATCTCCGCCCTCTTTGAAATTTAATTACTTTTATCGTTTAAAATTCTATCCTTTAAGAAATTTAACAAGAAAACCGCTTGCTTTTTGACCGGAAAAGCTGCATAATTCATTCCGTTAGCTGGTTCGAGTAGTCAGTTAATAGTTTCTCCTCTATTTCTCCTTTGTAGACTTGGCACACATTCTATTGGATGTGTGCATTTTTTTATCTGAAGCAACAAGCCTCTGTACGTGATGTTGTTATGTTTCATTCAGGTATCAAACCGCATACCCGGTCTGAAATATTCAATCCAAATCCAAAACCGGATTTTCTTTGACTTCCTCCATCACAACATAACTCCTACTCTCCGAAGCGGCAGGCAGTTGCAATAGGATATTGCCGAGCATATCCCGATAGGCAGACATATCGGGCAAACGTACTTTAATCAGATAGTCGTATTCGCCCGATACCAAGTGGCATTCCATAATTTGCGGAATTTTCAGCACTTCCTTTTTAAAGTCTTCAAAGATATTGCCCGATTTGGATTGTAATTTCAATTCGACAAAAACCAATAAAGGTTTGCCCAACAGATGGGGATTGAGACGGGCGTGATAACCGGAAATATAATGTTCCCGCTCCAAACGGCGCACCCTCTCTGTAACGGGCGTGGTGGACAAGCCTACCTTCTCGGCAAGCTCCGTCATCGGGATGCGGGCATTCTGTTGAAGGATCTTAAGGATGCGGAAATCGATTTTATCTAGTTCTTTCATTTGGATTGCCTTGTATTTATTATTGATTTTAACAAATAGAGTATAAATTTGGGAAAGCGATTATATCAGGAAAAGCAAACCGCCTTCCTACCTGAAAACTGCTGCCCCGGCTTGAAGACACAAGGTTCTTTAATATTTTAAAAGCCTTTCCGTTGGATTATAATTCCCCAATTGATTTCTTAATTTTGCTAATAAACACTTGTTTGGTAAGGAATGAATTTATGCGGCCTTTGAACGTGCAGATCAGGTTGGGCAACCTTAGGCACAATTATCGGATTTTAAAGGAAATGCACGGAGGCAAGCTGTTGGCGGTAGTTAAGGCGGATGCATACGGACACGGTGCGGTCAGATGTGCTTTCGCGCTGGCAGACTTGGCAGACGGCTTTGCCGTGGCGACAATCGATGAGGGAATCAGGCTGCGTGAGAGCGGCATTACCCATCCGATTGTCCTTTTGGAAGGCGTATTTGAAGCATCGGAGTACGAAGCGGTCGAGCAATACTCGCTTTGGCCGGCAGTCGGAAACCAATGGCAGCTTGAGGCTTTGCTGGCCCGCCATTGGAAAAAACCTGTCAAGGTCTGGTTGAAAATGGATTCGGGAATGCACCGTACCGGATTTTTCCCTCATGATTACGCTTCGGCATATGCGGCATTGAAACAGTCGGAATATGTGGACAGTATTGTCAAGTTCTCGCATTTCTCCTGTGCGGACGAACCCGAAAGCGGCATGACGGAAATACAGATGGAAGCATTCGATTTGGGTACGAAAGGGCTGGAAGGCGAAGAAAGCCTTGCCAATTCCGCCGCTATTTTGAATGTTCCCGAAGCACGCAGGGACTGGGGGCGCGCCGGCTTGGCGTTGTACGGCATTTCCCCGTTCGGAGGCAGCGATGACAGGCTGAAACCTGTGATGAGGCTTTCAACCCGTATTTTCGGCGAACGCGTTTTACAGCCGCACTCCCCTATCGGTTATGGCGCAACATTTTATACCAGCAAATCTACGCGCGTGGGTCTGATTGCCTGCGGTTATGCGGACGGTTATCCGCGCCGCGCCCCAAGCAATTCCCCCGTCGCCGTCGACGGCAAATTGACCCGGGTCATCGGCAGGGTCTCTATGGATATGATGACCATCGAGCTGGACGCTTCGCAAGAAGGTCTGGGGCACGAGGTCGAACTGTGGGGCGATACGGTCAACATCAATACCGTTGCCGAAGCGGCCGGAACCATCCCTTACGAATTGATGTGCAATATCAAACGTGCAAAATTCACTTATATCGAGTAATCGACTCCAAACGAAAATGCCGTCTGAAGCCTTTCAGACGGCATAAATGCGTTTTGACAAAATCAGTAAAAGACATTGCCAAATAGAAAATACTGATAATGCCCACAATCTGAAACCCCATCCTTCCCGCAAAAACGGAAAATCAAAATCAGAAACCTAAAATTCCGCCATTCCCGCGCAGGCGGGAATCCGGTTTTTTGAGTTTCCGTCATTTCTGATAAATTCCCGTCGTTTTTCATTTCTAGATTCCCGCATGCGCGGGAATGACAAAATTAAAGTTTCAGAATTTATTTGAACAACAAACTAGATTCCCGCTTTCGTGGGGATGACGGCGGATAGGTTTTGTTGTTTCGGATAAATTCCTGTTGTTTTTTGGTTTCCAGATTCCCACCTTTAAAAGAATGACGTAAGAAAGCAGAAATAAGGACACAGGGATTTTTTAAATTTGCAATATTCTTTTCTAAAGACATTTTACCCAATGCCCATAAACAAAAATGCCGTCTGAAGCCTTTCAGACGGCATTTTCCCATCAAAACCGCAATCAGTTCTTCATCGACTGCACCGGCGCAGGAATCCTGCCGCCGCGGTTGACGAACACTTCGCACGAACCTTCTTTAACCGGCATTACAGGCGCGTAGCCCAACAGGCCGCCGAACTCGACGCTGTCGCCGACGGTTTTACCGGTAACCGGAATGATGCGCACGGCGGTGGTTTTGCTGTTGATCATGCCGATGGCGGCTTCGTCGGCGATGATGCCGGAAATGGTATGAGCAGGCGTGTCGCCGGGGACGGCAATCATGTCCAGCCCGACCGAGCAGACGGCGGTCATCGCTTCGAGTTTGTCCAGCGTCAGCACGCCTGCTTCGGCGGCGGCAATCATGCCTTCGTCTTCGGAAACGGGAATAAACGCGCCGCTCAAACCGCCGACCGCGCTGGAAGCCATCATGCCGCCTTTTTTCACGGCATCATTCAACAATGCCAAAGCCGCTGTCGTGCCGTGCGTACCGCAGACGCTCAAGCCCATCTCTTCAAGGATGCGCGCCACCGAATCGCCGACGGCGGGGGTCGGTGCCAGCGACAAATCGAGAATGCCGAACGGGATATTCAGCATTTTTGAGGCTTCTCGCCCGATGAGTTCGCCCACTCGGGTAATTTTGAAAGCGGTTTTCTTCACTACTTCCGCAACTTCGGTCAATGTCGTTGCATCTGAATTTTCCAACGCGGCTTTTACGACACCTGGGCCGGATACGCCGACATTAATCACAGCATCCGCTTCGCCTGAGCCGTGAAACGCGCCCGCCATAAACGGATTGTCTTCCACCGCGTTACAGAACACGACGATTTTCGCGCAACCGAAACCTTCGGGCGTAATTTCAGCCGTGCGTTTGATGGTTTCGCCTGCCAGCTTGACCGCATCCATATTGATACCGGCGCGCGTGCTGCCGATATTGATGGAGCTGCACACGATATCGGTAGTCTTCATTGCTTCGGGAATGGAGCGGATTAACACCTCGTCTGAAGGCGACATGCCTTTTTGCACCAACGCGGAAAAGCCGCCGATGAAGGACACGCCGATGGCTTTGGCTGCCTTATCCAAAGTCTGCGCCACGCTGACATAACTGTCGGCTTTGGTCGCCGCCGCGATTTGGGCAATCGGCGTGACAGAAATGCGCTGATTTACAATCGGCACGCCGTATTTGGCAGACAGATATTTTGCCGTTGCCACCAAGTCTTTGCCGACCGTAGTGATTTTGTTGTAAATGTTTTGGTTCAACACATCGATGTCGGTGCTGATACAGTCGTGCAAATCAATGCCGATGGTAATGGTGCGCACATCAAAATTCTGGTCGGCCACCATGCGGATGGTTTCGAGGATTTCGTTGGAATGGACTTGGGACATTTTTGGGGATTCCTTGTTGAATGGGTTTTATTTGGTGCAGGCTGCCTGTGATTTATTTTTGTTCTGAGACATAATGCGGTGTTTCTTCTACTGCGGCAAACAGTTTGCCGTCCGCATCCCATAAGGGTTGGCGGCAGGAATCGCAGTATGCCGCTTCGTGATTAGCATACGGCGGCGGCTCGCTTATGGCCAAATCCCATGCCGACAGTTGACCGCAGGAGGAGCAATCGACCGTATATAAGATGAAATTTGCCGCTTTGTTCAGACTTTGGAAGGTCCAAAAATCAGACTGGATTCTTTCCAAACTTTTACATGCGTTGCTCGGAACAATAAACACAGTGTAGTCATCGCTGCCACTTTCCAAAAACATCAACCGCATTTTTTGCCGTTTGAGTTTGCCGTCGAAATAATCGAAGGCAAAGGGCAGAAAATTGCCGCTTTCCCAATCTTGGCCAAATTCTTTATCGAATTTTTTATATAAATCATCAGGTTTTACTTTTAGTATTTCTTTGCCGAATGCTACCAAACGCTCATTGACAAATTGATAAAGCTCACCCTGCCCACTCTCCCCTTTCCAATCTAAAAAGAGAAAAATACGGTTTTGATACAGGGCTTCTCGCAATATTTCGTTTTGAGAAGCTGATGGCAGCAGCGCAGTATATTCGTTTTCGGTAACAATTTTTTGCAGTATTTTTTCGGGTTTCATTGAAATATTCTCGTATTTTGGTATTTTGAAATGCAGACTGCCTGTATTTCCTTTTGCTTGGATTTGTTTTTACCGCCCAACCACTACCGCAACATCAGCCGTTTGACAAGCACAAACACAGGAAGCGACAGCAAAAACGCCAAAAATCCGTGCTCCACGCTCTACACTTTGAACGACACGGTATCACTTTGTTATCGATCACGATTTGGTAGCGTGCAGTCATAAAAGCATTGGCATCTAATCGGTTATTTACGTAAAACAGCTCGAACGTGTCGGGTGGCAGGCAGGTCTATTGTAAATATACGCCTTCATGGTCGCGCAACACAGTATCTTCGCGCACCAAAGTTTCGATGCTTTTTCACCGGTTTAGAGGTTGGCGCAGGGTTATCATGGTGGAACTCCTTCTTTTCAGTCAGCCTGAACGGCCGGTAACGATGGTATCTCTGCCCTGTTCTCCAACACATTCAAAGCAGCCTGCACTTTGAAAACTAGAGTGCAGGCTGCTTTTTTCAGATTCGGTGCATGGCTTGAAAAATTTCTTCGTTTTGCATACGGATATCAAGCGCGAGTTTTTTGCTCTCTTCCGCAAACAAATCCAAGATCTCTTGGCGCGATTTGGTGCATTTTGAAGTATCCACCAAAATAATCATGGTAAAAAAATCGTCCATCAGTTGTTGGCTGATGTTGAGAATATTAATCTGGTTTTCCGCTAAAATTTTGGAAACGTCGTACACAATGCCCACACGGTCTTTGCCGATGACGGTGATGACTGAATTATTCACGAAGCTTTCTCCTTGCAGATATTCATTAAAAGCCAAAATTATATACCACTGCTAAATTTTCAAAAAACAATGCCATCAATCTGCACATATTAAGAATGCCGTCTGAATATATTTCAGACGGCATCAAATTTAGGGTTCGATTAAATAACCATCCTTATCCCACTGGGTCTTCCTAACCAACTTATCATCCTGATAAACAGCTTCGCTCTTTTTAGAACCATCTTCATACCACTCTAAGACTACTCCATTACGTTTATGATGATGGATAGACAGTTCCGAGAGTAATCGACCGCTTTCATCCCATGTCAGAATCTTAGCTGGCTCATCATTGACCATAACCATTTCCGTTTTGATATTGCCATCAGCATACCATTGTTTCCATACGCCGTTTGCCTTATTTTGTTTAAACTGGATTTCGCTTTCCTTGCTGCCATTACGGTAATAGCGGTATCCCGTACCCTCACTCAAGCCATTTTTATAAGGCATAACTGCAGATTTTTTACCGTTCGGATACCAGTTGACCCATTCACCATCCGGTTTACCCTTACTGAAACTTCCTGTCATCTTTTTTTGACCATTAAAATGCCACAAAATCAACATGCCATTTTGCAGGTTAGGTACAAAAGATTTGATTTGTGTTGAAGCAACAATATAAGGTTCAGAATATTTCTTCATCGACGGATAATAAAAATCCTGAGCATGAGCAATACCAGACACCACACTATATTGCCTGATATAAGCCGCAGAAGACATCGTCGCCGTCAGTTTCCCGTTCTGATTAAAATAAACAGAATAAGTCTGCGCCGGCAAAGCGGCCGAAAAACCCAATAGGACAGTTGAAAATACAATCCGAGATAATTTTTTCATTGCAATAGCGATATAAAAAACAATTAACTTATAAACAATATGGTAAGGATTTCTCTGCCAAGCGTCAAACCCGAGACAACGTGTCGTAAAAATGCCGTCTGAAAACAAATCGTCTTCAGACGGCATTTCCCCTTCAACTCACTCTTCACCCAATAACTGCTCGCGCGTCAAGAGGAAAACAAAACCGTCGCCCCCGCTGGTTTCCAACCAAGTAAAAGGCAACTCCGGATACGCTGCTTCCAATACATCCCTGTTATGCCCGATTTCCACCAGCAATACACCTTTGGGATTCAGAAACTTTGCCGCATTCAGAAGAATCTGCCTGGTGGCATCCAATCCATCCGCCCCGCTGCCCAATGCCAATTCCGGTTCGTGCAAATATTCCTCAGGCAAAGCCTCAACCGACTCCGCATCCACATAAGGCGGATTGGAAACAATCAAATCATAAGTGCCTTCCAATCCTTCAAACAAATCCGTATGAATAAGCTGGATGCGTTCTTCCAAACCATAATCTTCGACATTAATCCCTGCCACTTCCAAAGCATCCAAGCTCACATCAACCGCATCAATGTGCGCATCGGGATAGTGATGCGCCATCTGAATTGCGAGACATCCGCTTCCGGTACAAAGATCCAAAGCATTATGCACCAACTCATCATATTCTATCCAAGGACGAAGTCCGTCACCCAACAATTCATAAATAAAAGAACGAGGTATGATTACGCGCTCATCCACATAGAAATCAAACTCCCCCTGCCATGCCTGGTGTGTCAAATAGGCAGCAGGAATGTGTTCGACAGCACGACGCTCAATAACCGCCAGCACTTCCTCTTTTTCAGCTTCCAAGAGCTTTGCATCAAGATATGGGGCAAGCATATCCAAAGGCAAATTCAAAGTATGCAAAATCAAATAAGCCGCTTCATCATGCGCATTATCTGTTCCATGACCAAAAAAGAGCCCTGCCTCATTAAAACGGCTGACTGCAAAACGTAAAATATCGCGGATAGTCGTCAATTCTTGTGCTGCCTGATTAAACATAATATGAACCATTCTGCGTATAGATGCTTTTAATTATAACAGAAACAACAAGCAAACCTTTTCATATCGCCAAATAACCACTCAATCTACCCATACATCTACATAAATGCCCGCGCGAAAACCATCGCCCGAACGGAAACGGCGATGGCGGACGGTATGGGCAATCTGATAGGCAGGGAAGAAACGGGGCTGGTTACCGGTAAGCAGTGGATAACCGCAAAAGACGACAAGGTGTCAGAGGTTTGCAATGCCAACGGCGAGATGGGCGTAATCGGTTTGCACGAGCCTTTCTCACACGGCGCGTTGACGATACCGGGACATCCCAATTGCAGGTGTGTCGTCGTGCCTGTTTTGTCAGAGAATATGCCTGAATCTTGATTTCTTCGGGTAAAGCGGGTGTGTTTTGCCGCCTCTTTGCGGGGCGGCTTTTTTTGGAGCAAATCAATGACGAAGTTATACGCAGAAATCGCCAAATTAGAGGCGCAGGACGACGGCACGGTCAAAGTTTGGGGTTATGCCTCAAGCGAGGCGGTCGATTCGGACGGCAAAGTTATCGCGGCGGCAGCTATGAAGGCGGCGATTTCCGATTATATGAAGTTTGGCGCGGTGCGCGAGATGCACGGCTCAAACGCGGCGGGAACGGCGATTGAAATCAACGTGGAAGACGACGGCAGAACCTTTTTCGGGGCGCATATCGTCGATCCCGTTGCCGTGACGAAGGTCAAAACAGGCGTTTACAAGGGCTTTTCCATCGGCGGCAGCGTTACCGCCCGCGATGAGTTGAACAAGTCGCAAATCACGGGCTTGAAGCTGACGGAAATCAGCCTGGTTGACCGACCCGCCAATCCCGATGCAGTGTTTACCTGCTTTAAGGCGGACAAAAGTGCGGAAACGGTAAACAACGATACAGAACATAATACTGCATATTTTAGCCATTTCCCTTCCAAACAAAAAAGCACCGGCGGCGGCCGATGCCCCTTCCCTTACAGGTTCCCCTATTTTTTAGCTGCGGGCAGCACCGGTTTGGC